>JAVBYA010000045.1 GCA_030824295.1 Bacteroidota bacterium | reverse complement strand
GGAACTGGTCTCGGCATACAGCTTCATCACCGGAAGATTGAACGCCGCACCGAGATGTATCACCAATTCTTCCGAGGTGAAGAATTTGAAATCGATCAGGGTCTTTGTGAACCCGTCGTTCATGCCGTGATTGCTGGCAATGTCCGTGAACTGCTTCCAGCGTTCCTCGTTGAGGATGTTGTTGGCAAGGCAATAGTCGCGGAATATGATGTCTTCTCGTGAGAACATGGTCATTCGAACATTTTATCGAGATCGTCCTGTGTGAGCGTCTGCACATGACGGCGCGCCGTGAGCCGTTCCCCTTCTTCCAGCAGTTCGTTGATCTCGGTATCGGTGTACTGCGGTATGTTGATGATGCGCAGCTGCTTCCCTTCATTGATCATGGCGGCCACGACCGAAGGGATCGTGATGCCGCACTTCCCGCACCGGCGGTACACCAGCGGATTCCCATGATGGCACGACGTGCACTTCCATCCCAGTTCCGTACCGCAGTCGATACAAAGGAACGGGGGGTCGAGGTACTTCCGGTTGCAGGTCGGACAGAAGAAGTTCTGATTCATCATTCTTCCGTGATTTTGAATTTGGTCAGCACTTGATAGATCTTCTCCGCTTCATACGGTTTCAGGATATAGGCATTCGCCCCGGCAGTTTTCGCCGCCTGGACGTCATCCGCGGACGATATCGAGGTGAGCATCACCCCGATGAAGTTCGGGTTCATCTGCTTCATCTCTGCCAGCGCCTCCACACCCGATTTCTTCGGCATGATATAGTCCAAAAAGACGATATCCGGCTGCATGATCTGGAACTTCCCGACAGCATCCTCCCCGTTATCCGAAGTCTCTACCAGCAGCCCCTTCTTCCGGAGGATGGCATTGAGCAGTGTTCTATTATAAGCGGAATCATCGACGATCAGGGCTTTTTTCATAGGAGTAATAATGTATCGGCGTTTTCAGTGTGCTTCTGTAGATAGTAGGAATAATTGATTTCGTATGCAAACGTCAGGGAATCTGCGATGGTCCGGTCGCGGACCCTTCTTTGGACACGATTGCAAGACATTCCGGGCAATAGCACCCTTCTCCTTCACGGAACACGGTGAGCAACGGTACGGAAAAACACCAGCATTCCTCGCCGCCACCCTCTATACCGCAATGGAAGGAACGGCCGCATCGGCTGCAAACGGTGTTCTTGGGCAATTCAGTGTCATTCATCGGTATACCGCACGTCCGGGAACGTTGGCAGAAGAACGGACCGCGGGGGCCGCGGTACCGGCGGAACATAAAATCCGTTCCTGTATGATTTTGCTCACACAAGATTCAATTTTTTTGTATTTTATTCCATACACAACAATCACAGACCCCATCACTCCAATCCCTACACGTGTGGTATGAAACAATTACTGAAAGTGGTCAAATGGACCGCCATCATTGCCGGTGTCGTCGCTATCCCGATCCTCATCAAAAAGAAGATGGACGAAACAGAACGTAACCGCGAGAACGTCCGGTACGACACCAACGATTACATCTCCGAGAACGGATTGTAAGAAAAAAAAAGGGTCAGCGATCACGCCGGCCCTTTTTCCATTCCCGCACCTCCGCCGTTACTGGATGCGCTCGACCTTGATCATGTTCGTCGTATTCCGCGACATCAGCGGGATGCCTGCGGTGATGACCACATAATCCCCCTTCTTCAGATATCCCAGCTCGGTGAGCGAGATGTTCACTCGGGCGATGGTCGAATCGGTCTCCCCTACTTCGAAACTTTTGATGAGCAGTGAGCGCACGCCCCAGATCAGATTGAGACGGCGCTGGATCCGTTCACGGTCCGCAATGCCGATCACTTGAGCGTTCGGACGGTACCGTGAGATGGCTTTCACGGTAGCGCCGGAATGCGAGAAGCAGATGATCGCGGCAGCATCGATCTGTTTGGCAAGGATGCACGCGGAACGCGCAAGACCTTTGAACACCGCATGCTGTTCGCTCGCTACCTCATCCTCCAGATACAGTTTATCCTTCCCTTCCTCTTCCACGCGGCGCACGATGGTGTCCATGGTCTTCACCACGATCACGGGATATTTGCCGACAGAGGTCTCCCCGCTCAGCATCACCGCATCGGCACCGTCCAGCACGGCATTGGCAACGTCGTTCGCCTCGGCACGCGTGGGACGCGGATTCTCGATCATGGAATCGAGCATCTGTGTGGCGATGATGACCGGTTTGCCGGCGGCGTTCGCTTTCCGGGCGATCATCTTCTGTGCCAGCGGCACCTCTTCCGTCTTGCATTCCACACCGAGGTCGCCGCGCGCCACCATGATACCATCCGACTCGCGGATGATCGCATCGATGTTCTGCAGCGCTTCGTCCTTCTCGATCTTGGAGATGATCGGAAGTTTCTTCCGTTTATCGATATGCGTGATGATGAACTCGCGGAGCTGGACCACATCCTGCGCGGAACGGACGAACGAGAGTGCCACATAATCGACATCGTTCGCGATCCCGAACAGCAGGTCCTCTTTATCCTTCTCCGTCATGGACGGTGCGCTCACCGAAACGCCGGGAAGGTTGATCCCTTTGTTGCTCTTGAGGGTACCGCCGTGCACGACCTCGGCGACCACTTCCCGTTCCGATGACGAGATCACTTTGAACTGCAGCAGACCGTCGTCCATCAGAATGGTATCACCCGGCTTCACATCCGTCGGCAGATGCTGGTACGTGGTGGAGACCTTGTGATTCTCGCCGAGCATCTCGTCGATGGTGATGGTGAGCTGCTCCCCCTCCTTCAATTCCATCGGTTCCTTCAGTTTCCCGGTGCGGATCTTCGGTCCCTGCAGGTCCAGCAGGATGGCCACCGGTTCATCGGTGATCTTTGCCGCCTGACGGACCCGGTTCATCATCTCCAGGTGGTCCTGATGCGAACCGTGGGAGAAGTTGAGCCGCGCCACATCCATTCCCGCTTCGATCATCTTCACCAATGTCTCGACCGAGGAGGATGCCGGACCGAGCGTGCAAACGATCTTTGTTCTTCCGTATTTTCGTTTCTCTTGGATCATAGTTCCTTCATTGAGTACTGATGCTGTGCCGTTCATTGAACGGGCGTAAGATACAAAATATTCTTCGATATTCTTGCGACCGCCTCGTCGCCGATCGGCATCGGGTGGTACGCGCCGTTCTTCCACAATGCCGTCTGGTCCCCGTAATGCTCATGCAGCGGCTGACCGGACTGTCCCGACGGGATCACGGAAAGGGCCCCTTCCACATCCGCAAAATCGATGATCTTTCGCATGGATGGGCCGAGCACCATGGCATACGGCGCACCGAAACGGTATTCACCGTTGTTCACGGTCGTGCCGGACCCGTCCACTTCGAACGGACCGATATTGACGATGCTCTTCAGGACGTCGATGTCGCCGAAGGGATGCTTCAGCGTGAGGGTGTGCAGCCGGCCCCACCGCCACTCTTTCATCCTGGGACCGAACTTTTCCCTCAGCTCGTTCACGGCTTCCTGCAGACTCCGGACGATGATCGAATCCCGCGTCTCCACCGAATCTGTTGTGACATCATCGAACCAGACGTTCGCCGAATCGCTCAACAGCGCCAGCGTTACCCGGTACGGCATATTGGCGAGGACGATGTACCGCTCGTACAGTTCCTTTCCCATCTCATCCTGATAGATGTTGCGGTTGAGATGCTGGAAGAAGACCTCGAAGATGGCGGTCGGTACATTGTCCTTTGACTGCTGGAAGTTCCAGTTACGGAAATAGTCGATCGCCGTCGCAACGGCATCGTCACCCGGCCGCTGACGGGAGAACGCATCAAGGATGAACGGGGTCAATTCCTTTGCAAACGGCGAGGTGTTGTCATTCTGGAGCGCTTTGAAATCCGTCACATCGAGTTTCGGCTTGGACCCGAGCACTTCGCGGATCCGCTGGATACGGGACGGCGGCTCCCACAGATTGGAGATATGGTACGGTGTATTGGCGGCCGTCTTATTGTTCGCCGTTGCGATGTACCCTTCGGGGGGATTGAACGATGAGGGAAGCTGTTCGAACGGGATGAATCCCTGCCATTCATCCTCACCGGTCCATCCGCGGAACGGTGCGGTCGGATTATTTCCCGCACGCTTCGGCAGCCGCACGCCGGGATGGAAACCGATGTTCCCGTCGATGTCGGCATAGACGAAGTTCTGTCCCGGCACAGTGAACTGCCGCACTCCGTTCAGAAAGCTCTGCCAGTCGTGCGCCGTATTCACCAGGTATATACCGTGCAGTTCATCGCTCATCTCATAACCGGTCCACTGCATCGTGATGAATCCGGAGGAAGTGATGTTCTCCGATCCGTACACATCGTTCACCGCAGGACCATGATGTGTTGAACGGATGACGAACGGAACGAAGGCGGAATCCTTCACCCATACGGTATCATGGATGACGGTGACCGGCTTCCATTCCCCTTTGAAGAGATACGTCCCGCCGGTGAGTGAATCGATCCGTTCGAAGAAGAAATCCGCATCATCGGCCATCACGTTGGTGAATCCCCACGCAACGCGCGGATTATGTCCGAGCACCACGAGCGGTGTGCCGGGCAGAGAAACACCGGCGACATTCACGTTCCCTCCTTTCAAATGGTTCTCGTACCATTTGGCCGGAAGGGAGAGTCCCAGATGCGGATCGTTCGCCAGCATTGCTTTTCCGCTGACGGAACGCGAAGGAGCGACGGCCCATGAATTGCTGCCGATGTGTGTGCCGGTCGTGCCGAAGAACTCCTTGAACTCACCGTGCAACGCAGCGAACTGCCGGAGCGGCATGAACTTCTCCGCCGCCTCGTCATTCTTCGCGATCACCGGCGCATTCTCGGGATAGGTCGGGAACACCTTCTGGGCCTTCTCCTCACCCAGCCGGGCGATGAGTTCCCCCAGCACCACATCCACATGCCAGGAGATGTTCAGTTCCCACGCCATCAGACGCGAGATCATCAGACTGTGCCGAGGCGTCCATTCCTCCGGTTCATAGTTCAGCATATCGAACTCCACCGGGTATTTCCCTTTGTGCGTCCGGATGTATTCGTTCACCCCGGCGGAATATGCGCGCAGCACTTCCGCGGACTTCGGATGCAGCTGACGCTCCAGCTGTTCTGCGATCCGTTCGAATCCGACGGTCTTCAGCATTCTGTCGAACTTCACTGTAGAGGGACCGAGCACTTCCGACAGCCGACCTTCACCCGCACGCCGGGTGATATCCATCTGCCACAGTCTATCCTGTGCATGGACGTATCCTTGCGCGAAGAAGAGGTCGTATTCATTCTCTGCAGAGATGTGAGGAATACCGTACTCATCCCTTCTGATCGTTACGGGTGCGGAAAGGGATGGTGCGATAACGGAACCGGAATACTCCGGGAACGATTTCACGACCAGATACCGGAGCACGAAGAACAGGATGACCGCAATGACAGCGGCCGAGAGGGTCACACCGATGAAGATCTTGAGTTTGCGCATATGATTGACCGGTCAGGGGATCAATTGTTCAATAGTTTGGGAAGCTCCCATGCGTGCTGCAGACGCTGATATTCGGTATGCGGTAACTGGACGACCGCGGTCCTCTGCCGGGGATCGAGCCACTGCAGCAGCGTGACCATATCCTCCTCATCCATAGATGTGCAGCCGCTGGTAGGCATTTTATTGATGTGAAAGAAGATGCAGCTCCCTTTCCCCTTGCGCTGACCGGCGTTGTTCCGTACGTTCAGCACGTATTTGTAATCCGGATCGACGCGCTGCATCCGTTCCGCACTGTTCCAATCCTTCTCAACCGACCCTTCCTCCACGATCGTATTATAGTGGACGGAAGCGGTGTCGTCGATGCACCGCGTCATTGCCGTCATCTGTCGGTAGGTGATGCGGACCCCTTCCGGAGCATCGGGCGCCAGGCCGTACATCACCGTATCCAATTCAAAGATACCTGCCGGAGAGCGCTTGTCCCCTTCCAGTTTCATATACTCTCCGGTCTGATCCGGATGGACCCCTGTTCCCCATCCCAATCCCTTCTCGCCGATCATCACAGAGAACTGCAGCGGCAGTTTCTTCCATGATCCGTTATTGCGTTCAAACAGCATCACGGTGCCGGTATTGCTGTTCCAATCATCAACGATGGTAACGATCAGCCGTTCTGCATTCACCTGCGCCCGGGCAGCACCCGTAAGCATGACGAAAAGAGTGATTAGTATCAGGTTTATTTTCATGGTAATTCTTTCGTTGGAAAATCTCTCTCTTTTTTGTACCTTATTTTCAGTGACATCGGAATGTAGCGCAGCTCCCGAAGGGATCCCGTTGGGACCGGCTCAAGCGCACTACCTGAATATGTTTTTTCTGTATATATTGTATAGTAAAACAAAAAAGCGTTATTACATAGGTCAAACCAATGATCTTGATGATAGACTTCGCCGACACAATAGCGGCTTGGTCTCATCTACAAAATTTGGTATTCCTTGGACGCTTGTTTATTACGAAAAATTTTCGTCGCGTCAAGAGGCAATCAGAAGAGAGCAATTCCTAAAATCTCCTGAGGGCTGGCTAGAACTTAAAAAAATCAAAGAACAAATCGGAATGTAGCGCAGATCCCGAAGGGATCCCGTTGGGACCGGCTCAATCGCACTACTGTTCAATTTAGCAAAAAGAAACAATAGCAATAAATATTTCGGAATGTAGCGCAGCCCGGCTAGCGCACTACCTTGGGGTGGTAGGGGTCGCGGGTTCGAATCCCGCCATTCCGACAATTTTTTACCGCTCTTCATCAGCGGATGAAATAAAAAAAGTCTTCCTGTTCAGGAAGACTTTTTTTTATATCGTCATCGATGGTTCAATTCAGTTTCATCAGAAGGTCCTCAAGTACGGAACGGACCTCAGCCAACTCCTCCTTTAATTTCGGATCGGTCACCCGCTGCACCGGCTGCTGCAGGACCGGTTTCTGCCCATCCGACGTCTCGCCGAACGGCAATACGGTCTGCTCTCCGGTCTCATCCATCACCACATCGATCAGCACTTGTTTCGCCCCTTCAATGGTGTAACGCTCTTCCCTCAGAAGTTTCTTGATATGAAGGATCAGTTTGATGTCCTTGTTCGTATAGACGCGGTTCCCGGCCCGGTTCTTTTGCGGTTTCAGCTGCTCGAATTCGGATTCCCAATACCGGAGAACATACTGCTCCAGATCGGTGATCTTACTTACCTCGCTGATGGAATAATAAAGCTTTTTGATACCTATCGATTTCATGTCGGCCTCTGAACGTTATACAATGGTAAAAAAAAACCGCCCTAATCGCAATAAAAAACTATTGCCTTTGGGAAGAAAAGCCGTATATTTGTACGGCCTACATTCAACGATCATGGACATCGTGCTTACCTCCCCGCAAGCAACGTATGATTGTTCTTCAATTCCCCATATTCATTTACCACACATCCAATCACTTTAAAAGGATCGTACCATGAAAAGAAATCTACGATTGATCGCTTTGGCGACAATGGCACTCTTCAGTATTTCGATGGCTCAGGAAGAAAGCGAGCTCTCAAAGACCATGAGCAAGCTTGCAGGCGGCGCCATTGAAGGTTTCCTTGGACCGGCCGGGTCTGCTTTCGGGAACAATCTGAACACCGGTTGGTTCCATAAATCCCCCAAAGATAAGATCTTCGGTATCGACCTCGAAGTTGGTGTGGTCATGGCGGGAACATTCACTTCCGATGCGAACAAGACCTTCAATTTGAGCTCATCGTTCCGTTTCAGCGATGCACAGGCAGCATCCATTGCCAACAACCTCGACCTGAGCACCACGCCGGCACCGTTCCAGGCAAGCGTGCGGAACCAGTTCATCAATCAATTGAAGCAGAATGATGTCACGGTCCGCTTCAGCGGTCCGACATTCCTGAATGGCGACGGTTCGCCGGTGACGATCGTGTTCGATCCGGGTTCTGTTACGCTGACCGATCCTTCCACCAACCAGCCGAAATCGTATGCCGTCGGCACCTTCGGCGATACCGTTGACGGTGTGCAGGGCATCGATCTGCCGATCGTTCCGCTGCCGCTGCCGCAGATCAGCCTCGGCACAGTGTACGGCACCATGGTCACGCTGCGCGGTGCACCGATCGATATCCCGGCCGGCGATTTCGGTAAGGTCCGTTTCTTCGGTTTCGGTGTGCAGCATAACCTCGGTATGTGGCTGCCGATCCCCATTGTGGACCTGGCTGTCAGCTACTATTCAACCTCACTGACCGTGAAAGCAACACAGAACGCAAAGGAACAGGAACTGTTGAAGACCACCGCAAGCGGTTTCGGCCTGAACGTCAGCAAACAGCTCGGTTTTGGTTTCCTGAATGTGACCCCGTACGCGGGATTCGGTATCGAGAATTCCAAAACGACCATTGCGTATGATGCACCGCTCAACACTGCAGCGGGCCCGACCACGATCCCCTTCAGCGTTGAGTTCGAAGGCGAGAACAAGTCGCGTTTGACCGTCGGTATGAGCATCCGTCTGCTGGTCATCAACATCAATGCAGATTACAACATCGGCAAGACCAATTCGGCATCGGCCGGCGTGTTCTTTGCTTTCTAAGGATTTCAGATCCTGGTGAACACAAAAGTCCCGCTTCGGCGGGACTTTTTGTTTTAGCACCACTCTTCGTATATTGACCACACATGTCCCGCATCTCCCTCATCCTGATCTGTGCGCTCCTGCTCGCCGCTTGCGGTGATCAGGACCAGCTGCCGAAAGAAAAAGCGGACCGTCTCTCTGCCGATGCCGCCGAGGCAGCGGGCCGTCGGAATTTCGAGGAAGCGGAACGCTTGCTGGCCGAATGTGTGGACCTGCATGCCGAAGCAGGGAACGACGCGAAACTTGCCGAGGTCTATGCCACACTCTCCTCCGTTCAGACCGCTGCCGGAAAGATCTCCCCCGCGGTCGAGACGCTCGGCGCTCTTCGTCTGCTCTATCGGTCCGCTGCAGACCGCACCGCGGAACTCCACGTGATGTTCGAACTGTCCAAACTCCATTTCCGCATCGGGAACACGGACCTCGCCGTTGCACTGCTCCACGAAGCATTCACCAGTTCCACTCTCTTCCGGCTGGACCGGCTTCATGCCCTGGCGGGATTGGAAGCCGGCAGGCTCCAGGTCACGCTGGGACGCTATCAGCGCTCCATCCCATACCTGACCGCAGCACGGAAGTATTTCCTGGCGAGCAGAGAACTTCCGCAGCTCATCGAAACGAACACCGCGTTGATCGCTTCCTATGCCGCCATCGGCGCTTCTGATGCCGCCGCCGCTCTGTTCCAACAATCAGAGGCGGTGTTGGCCGGCAGTCCGAACACGCTGGACCGTCCGAAGTTCTACCGCCTGACCGGTGATGCGTTCTTCCGCGCCGGCGACGATGCATTCGCCCGTGCGAATTATCTGCAGGCGATCAGCATCCTGAAACAGAACAACAGCGCTGAGACGTCGCTGGAGACCATCCTCGCCTTATTGAAACTCGGCGAGCTGTACTTCACCAATTTTTCATTCCCGGAAGCACAGCAATACTATGTGGCCGCATACAATCTTGCCAAGACCGGCGGGGATGAATACCTGCAGGCGTTCCTGCTGACGCGGATCTCGGACTGCCTGTTCAAGGTATCCGCCTACAGCCGCTCCCGCGACGGCATGATACGGTCCGCGCAGCTGTATGAACAAGCGTCCACCCTCTTTGCGAGGATGGGCTTCGGTCTCGGCGAAGCAGTGACGACCCATCGGCTCGGACTGCTGAAAGAGCTCTCCGGTGATGACGGTGCGGCGGTCACCTTCTATAAGCGTGCGTTCGAAAAGTATCTGGACAATACCGCGGCTCCGGTCCATTATTCCCTCTCTGTCCCGATCGAACTCCTCTTTACTGAACCGTCACAGCAGTATGCACCGGGCGATTGGTTCTCCGAACGGCTCGTGGGTCTGCTGCTGAAGAACAAACGGATGCAGGAAGCACTCATCTACCACGAGACGAAGCGCACCATCGCACTGCAGCAGCAGCTCAGCGGCATCGATCTGCAGTTCCGGGATCCGGAGAAGCGCGCGCGGTACGGTACCTACGTGACCGGACTGAACGAGAAGAGCAGACTGCAGCTGGAACTCTTCCACGTGCAGGGTGGCAACAGGAATTACTCCGGAAAACTGCAGCAGCGATTGAGATACATCCGGAGCAAGGTCGAATCGGACGCTATCACCCTCATCCGCGAGTATCCGGTCTTCTCTTTTGCCGGACTCTCGCCGCAGTCACTCCGTCAGATGATCGATTCAAAGGTGCCGCCGGGTACAGCCGTGCTCGACCTTTTCCTCACCACGACCGATGTCTGGGCATTCGTCATCCGTCCCGGTCAGCCGGTGGATGCTGTGAAACTTTCCTCCTACGGCAGCACACTGCTTACAATGATGGAGGAGTACCGCACCCTGCTGTCGCTCCCCACGGTCCAGCGCGCGGCAGCATCGGAACTTGCCGGAGATCTCTCTGATGTACTGATGAAACCGTTCAATGCTCTCGATGTCCGGCGGCTCGTGATCATTCCTCCTGCCGGGTTCTCCCGGTTCCCGTTCCATTCCCTTGCCGGCAGCACGGCGGAGCGCCGGCCCGTCACGTACATGCCGCATCTTTCCATGATCAATTCTGCGGCACAGTCCCCCCGCTTCATCAACAATGTCGTGGCGTTCGGCTTCACTCCCGATTTCCGGTGGGGACTGGAATTCGAACTGCGTGACACACGGAGTTTCTTCAAGAATACACAGGTGGTCGTGAATCAATCGGCGACCAGGGAGAAACTCGGCCAGGCGTTCGGCGAGATGCTGCAGCTTTCCGCACAGTTCAGGATGGAGGATGAAGGCGGCCCGCACGTTGTCGTGTCGGACGGTACAACGGTACGGTCCGGCTCATCCGTCCCGGCGGATATATTCACGTCGATCCATCCATTCCAGATCGTGCTCCTCTCCGATGTGCAGAGCGGCCACAACGGACTCACTGAGCTCTATCCTTTGCTCTGTCTGCTGAACGGCTCAGCGGCTGTGATCGTGAACCATTTCCCGATCACTCCGGCCGTCAGCAAGGCATTCGGAGAGCAGTTCTTCTCATCGATGGCAGTGGAATTGGACCCGGCGACAGCCTATGGGAAAGCGGCCGGACAACTGGAGAAGCGAAAGGAATGGCGGGAGGGTTTCGGCGGAGCGTCGTATTTCTATTACGGCATCCGGTAAGGATGTTCAAAGGTGGTTCATGATGATGGGGATGAGGAACCAGGCCCAGATCAGTCCGCCGAAGACGACGCACCCCAGAGCAATGATGGCCCAGAGGACCATCGACATCTCCGTTTCGATCCGTTTGGAACTGCGGTATGCAAGATAGCCTGATACAGAGCCGATGGTGATCGAGATGAAGGAGAGAGCCAGGAAGAACGGGAAGACGATGTTATCAGGCATGGGTAAAAATATTGACGGCCGGCGGACGTGGCCGGCCGTTGGATGGAAATGGGTTCAATTCGACCGTTTGATGCGGACGCTGCCGAGACCCGATTCGACCTGGATGTCCATCCTGCCGACGGCATCGGCATAGTTCTGTGACTCGTAGATCCCCTTCCGCTTCCGGACGAATTCATCATCATCCAGCGTAAGATTGGACAACCAACTATCCTCGTATTTCACCCGCAGACCGATCTGTTTCGGCACGATGATCGTCATCGCACCGAGCCCCACGTTGATGTTCACAGTGACATCGCGGTTCAACTGACCGCCGAAATCCAGCACGTATGTTCCCACGCCGCCGTCGAACTGCAGCGTGCGGAAATTCGCATTGTTCAGATTGTTCGCGACGAATTTGCTCACACCGGATTCGATCGATAACTTCTTGATCTCTCCCTTGTTCATCTCGTCGAAATCCAGACGCGACGAACTGGCACCGGTGGTGATATCCAGATCGTTCACGATCAATCCGCCGAGATTGAAATCACTCTTCCCCGCACCAAGCTCAACATCCATCGAGAGGGGCACTCCGTCGATCAGTTCCACATACCAGACATCGGAAGAGAAATTCATATCAGCATTGATCCGGACCCCTTCCCCTTCCTCGTTGTAGTGTACATCCGAACCTTCAGGGTGCATCTCTAACTTCAGGTCGCCGATCCCTTTCCGCACCGAATACGCCAGGTCGAGCGCCGGCTCACGATTCTTATCTTTGGCACGATAGCGCACGCGGACGATCTTCTGAGCGTCCCCCTTCGCGATGTTCACAGAGCCGAATGAGGATGTGATGGAGAGTCGCACCTCTTTCTCGTCGGTCCTGTTCACGTCGCGGACGATGGTCTGCGCGGAGATGATGCCGAACGAAAGCGCGATGGCGAGTATGTTCGCAGCAATGGGTGTTTTCATAGGTCAGCCTTTGAGAATTGGGGGCTGTCTAACCCTTACGGCATCGGATGATGAGAGTTGCGGTCAATACTGGTGAATTTTCTTGCGAAGGCGTTTGTAGAGGATCTCGCGGGCGCGGAAAATATGCGCTTTCACGGTCCCCAACGGCAGTTTCAGGGCATCGGCGATCTCCTGGTAATCCATATCCTCCGTATGCCGCATCAGAATGACTTGACGGTACTTCTCCGGAAGTGCATTGACCGCTTCTTCCAGGATCTTCGTCCTTTGACCGGCAATGAGCGTCTTGTCCGGCTCGTAGGTGGAATCCGGGATCTCGTAGCTGTACTCGCCGTCCTTCGATTCTATCGGTTTATCGATGGAGAAGGTAGCCAGCTTCTTCTTCCGGATATAATCGATGCAATTGTTGGTGGCGATCTTATAGAGCCAGGTGGAGAAAGCGAATTCCTCGTTGAAGTTCTTCAGGGAGTTGAACGCTTTGATGAACGCTTCCTGGGTGAGGTCTTCCACCTCATCCTTGTCATGGACCATACGGTAGAGCAGATTGTACACCTGGTCGTGGTACTTCTTCAGGATGGCGCGGTAGGCGACCTGGTCCCCTTTCAATGCCTTGCGGATGTTTCGGGAATCCTCGGATCGGGAATCCAGTCGGCGCTGGGCAAGCACTTCCTCCCGTGTTTTGGGAGTGGCGGACGATGCTATGTCTGCGGCGTTCTTCTTTGGTTGTGGCATTGTCTGGGATGAGGAAGAGATGATGAACTGGAAGAAATTACTCAAAAATGGATGCACTTGCAAGAAACAGTTCCATCGTCTCATTTGAGATTCGGGACAATTCTTGCTATACTACATCACGAAACAGTCCAATCCTCTCACGACCAATCCGAACAATACCTATGGCAGTCTCAATCATTGTCGGCGCCCAGTGGGGCGACGAAGGCAAAGGCAAGATCGTTGACATGCTCAGCGAAAAGATCGATATCGTCGCCCGTTATCAGGGGGGCGCGAACGCCGGACACACGGTGGTCATCGGCGACAAGACCTATGTGCTGCATCTCATCCCCTCCGGCATCTTCCAAAAGAACGTGAAGTGCGTGATCGGCAACGGGGTGGTGATCGATCCGGCGGCACTGATGGACGAGATCGCCATGATCCGCTCCTTCGGCATCAAGATCGAAGGACGGCTCTTCATCAGCCACAATGCCCATCTGATCATGCCGTACCATAAACTGCTGGACAATATCCGCGAGCAAGGAGCACAGAAGATCGGCACGACCGGCCGCGGCATCGGTCCGGCATACATCGATAAGTACATGCGCGCGGGCATCCGTGTGGTGGACCTGCTGGACCGGAACGTGCTGCGGGAGAAACTGACACGGAACATCGAAGAGAAGAATCAGATCCTCAGCAAGGTGTACGGAAAGACCGAGATCGATGTGGACAAGATCGTCGAAGAGTATCAGAAGTTCGATTCCCTCATCGATCCCTACGTTACCGATACGGCAACATTCCTGAACGACGCGCTGAAGAAAGGGAAACGCATCCTGGCGGAAGGTGCGCAGGGAGCACTGCTCGATGTGGACCACGGCACCTATCCGTACGTGACCTCTTCCAATCCCACGAGCGGCGGCGCCTGCACCGGACTCGGCATCCCTCCGACCTCCGTGAAGGCGATCATCGGTATCGTAAAAGCATATTCCACGCGGGTCGGCAATGGGCCGTTCCCCACGGAACTGAAGGAAACGACCGGCGAATCGCTCCGCTCCATCGGTCATGAGTTCGGCGCCACGACCGGCCGCCCGCGGCGGTGCGGCTGGCTGGATATGGTGAGCTTGAAATACTCCATGATGGTGAACGGCATCAGCGAGATCGCGTTGACGAAACTGGATGTGCTCGATTCATTCGATGAGATCAAGATCTGCGTTGCCTACAAGAAGGACGGCAAAGTACTGAAGTCGTTCCCGACGGATGTGCAGACGCTGGAGAACATCGAGCCGGTCTACAAGACCTATAAAGGCTGGAACGAGACCATCACCGGCGTGAAAACGTGGAAGAAACTCCCGAAACGGACGCGCGATTACGTTGAGACCATCGAGAAACTCTCCGGAGTGCGCGTCTCCATCGTCTCGGTCGGAGCACGGCGCGATCAGACGATCGTGCGAAAATGACCCGCATCGCTGCGATGACGGAAGCGGTCCGTCATCGCAGTGCGGACATCCATCCCCTCTCCCTATGAACCTCAACACCCGCAGCCCTCAGACCGGCAGGATCAAGATCGCACTGTTCATTTCGGCGGTCTTCATCATCATCCCGATCATGGTCTACACGCATAATCTGGTGGTGGAGCTGCAGAAGAAGCAGCGCGAAACGGCCGGATTGTTCGCCCGGTCGCTGGAGTATATCGCCAACAGTAATCCCTCTGCCGGAACGGACTACACGTTCATCTTCGATGAGATCATCGGCGCCATCGATTTCCCGGTGATCCTGACCAATGCGGACGATACAGAGATCAGCACCACGAAGAACATCACGCTCGACTCCACGTATTCCCCCGAGAAGCGGCAGACGATCCTCTTTGAGATGATCCGGGAAATGGACCTGGAGAACAAGCCGATCCTGGTGACCTATCAGGATTCGCTCGTGCTCAGCAAGGTGCACTACGGAGAGTCCCCGCTCATCGTCCGCCTGCGCTGGCTTCCGTTCATCGAGATCTCCATAGCCGCACTCTTCATCCTGGTGGGTTACATCGGGTTCAGCTACATCAAGCGGAGCGAGCAAAGCAACATCTGGGTCGGCATGGCGCGGGAAACAGCGCATCAGCTCGGCACGCCGCTGACGAGCATGATGGGATGGATCGAGCTGCTGAAACATCAGGCGGCCGATGCGCCGAAGGTGCTGGAGACCGTCTCGGAGTTCGAACACGATGCCCGGCGGCTCACCAAAGTGGCGGACCGGTTCTCCAAGATCGGTTCCAAACCGGACCTGAAGGAAGAGGATATCACAGCGCTCATCCGCCGTTCCATCGTCTATTTTGAACGGCGCATCCCGCAGATGGGAAAGAAAGTGTCAATCACCATCGATGCGGCGGACGGCGTGACGGCGCATGTGAACAGCGAGTTGTTCGAGTGGGTGGTCGAGAATCTCATCAAGAACGCACTCGATGCGATGGAAGAAGGGAAAGGATCGATCAACTTCACGCTGACCAAGGAGCGGAGACGGACCATTGTGGATGTGAAGGATACAGGGAAAGGGATCGATGCGTCATACCACAAGGACATCTTCCGTCCCGGTTTCAGCACGAAGAAACGGGGATGGGGACTGGGACTCTCCCTTTCCAAGCGGATCGTTGAGACGTACCACAATGGGAAACTGAGCGTGCTGCGGAGTGCGGTCGGCGAGGGGACAACGTTCCGTATCATCCTGAAGTGAGTGCAGGTCGAAGCGGCGCTTCGACCTGCATTGGCTGCTGTTATTGCTGAGAACGGAAGACCTTCCACCCGATCAGGGCGCCGATGACGGCGAAGAGCGAATTGACCATTCCCATGAAGACGATGTCCAGTATGAAGCTGACCGGATTACGCTCGGCTGTTTTCGCGGTCTCGATCATCTCATAGTATTCCGCCGGCAGGTCCACTTCCATTCTTTCCACGATCCTCAGCATCATCTCCACCATCACGTCTCCGAACATCGCATTCACCAGGTACTGCATGATCACACCGGCAACGGCGGCGATCACACCGGCATAGATGCCGAGCTGCAGACAGTCATCCTTCACCATCGGCGCGGCACCTTCACCGCGTTCCCTGTGATACAGAAGGACGGCCAGAAATCCTCCCAGCATCACCCCCGCACAGCAAAGACCGTTCAGGAAGTTCAAGCCTGGCACTGCCCAGATGGTGGCGATGAGCAAACCGCCGTACAGCGCGGGCATCAGTTTATCGTTCTTTTGTTCCATACGGTATCAGTTTCCGTTGAATGATCGAATGAAGGATCCCGCTGAGATCGGCATGCAGCAGCATTGCCAAACCGGCGCCGAACAGAGCTCCGGTTGCGATGCGGGTCCCGGCAGTGGACTGCCATAGGCCGAAAAGATCCGCCGTCCCGTCCAGCGCCATCGGCACTGCCGTCACGGCGAGCAGGATGTGTGTGTTCCAGTTCACCGTCCGGAATCGGTCCCATGCCAGCAGAAGCAGGAGCGCAGCCGTGAAGCCAATATAGACCGCTGTGCACCGGATGCAGACGCCGAACGGTGCTCCGGCAACATGAAAGGAACGGTCCTCGAACTGATGACAGACAACGGAATAACTGCGGTAAAGCAGCTCCGACGCGAGAGTGCTGTGCAGCAGCGGTGCCGCAACGATCCCGGCGGTCCAGAGCAGTGCCGCCGCCGTCACTATCATCAATTCCCGTTTCATACTGTTCTATGGTAGAGGAAAGTTGCCTCAGATGCAAACCCGAGGTATTTGTACGTTGATTTCGTGATGCACTCTTCGTACACTCCTGCACCAATTCAGGAGAACACACTATGAAGTACCTTACCATGCTTTTCCTTTCCATGTCCTTGCTTGCCCAGGCGCAAACCGTTGCCGAGCTGGTCGCACAGGCGGACCACTTCGCTACGCAGATGTTCGACCGCGAGAAAGCGCTCGAGCGGCTGCAGCAGGCGGAGAAGATCGACCGGAACAATTACGACGTGCTGTGGCGCATCAGCCGAAGCTATATCGATATCGGCGAGCACCTGCCCGGAACGACCGACGCCGACAAAGCGAAACAGCTGGAATATTACCAGCGGTCCCTCACCTATGCCGAAGCAGCCATCAAAGCGAAACCGGGAGAGACCAACGGATACCTCCGCCGTGCCATTGCGAACGGCAGAGTGGCGCTGTTCAAAGGAGTGTGGAGCGCGATCGATTACGTGAAGCAGGTGAAGGCGGATTGCGAGAAGGCGATCTCGTTGGACCCGAAGAACGATGTCGCCTATTACATCCTCGCACGCACCCATGCAAAGCTCTGTGAGAAATCCTCCATGATCCGCTGGCCGCTGGGATTGGGATGGGCGAACATGGAAGAGGCGCTCGCGAACTATGAGAAGGCGATCGCACTGAAAGGGAACTTCATCATGTACCGGCTGGATGCGGCGCGTGCCTACATCGCAGAGGACAATGAACAGAAAGCGAAGGAATATCTCGTCTCCATCGCCGCACTGCCGAAGCTGGATGAAGATGACGATACGTACCGGAGGGAAGCGAAGGAATTGCTGGCGAAGTTATAAGTATCGCGGCGCGGCAACTAGCGCGGCGAAACTTCGGGAGTCTTCACGTGAGGAACTGCGTTACAAACTCCCGAAGTTGCCGCGCGAAGTATCGCCGCGCTTAGAAGGAATAGGTCGCGCTGAGCGTTGAGCGGCGGCCGAGGATCGAACCGCCGAACAGTTCGTAGTGGCGGCGGTCCAGAAGATTGGCGATGTTGAAGTTCATGTTCAGATTCTCATTCACCACATACCCTGCCGACAGGTTCACCAGCGCATACGCATGGATCTGTCCCTGGAATACCCCGGCCGACCAGTAGTACGACGGCACATACTTCACCTTCAGCGACACATCGTAATTGTCCTTGCTCTGATACGTGATGCCCGCGTTGGATTTCCATCGCGCGGAATTCGGCTGGATCTGGTTCGCATCGGCCACGCTCACCGTGTTCTTGTCGATCTCGAACTGGAAGTACGTATAATTGGCATCCAGGATGATCTCTTCCGTCAGATAATAATTCACTGCGATGTCGTATCCGTATTCCTGCACCTGTCCCACGTTCTTGTACGACCAGACCGCATGGGTGAACGACGTGTCCGCTCCGGTCCGGTAGCTTTGCCGCGTGATGATGGAGGGTGACGGCAGATTGACATTGAACCCGGACCCGAGGTCCGAGATGAAATCCTTCAGATTGTTGAAGTACACATCCACCGTCAGGAAGAGTGCATTGTCGATCACGCCGTTATACCCGATCTCGTATCCTTCGATCTTCTCCACTTTCAGTTTCGGATTCCCGCGGTATACGAGTCCCTGTGTTGCCGTTCCAAAGAAGGTCGTGAATCCGCGGTACGGGTGGTTCACGTTCAGATAGAGTTCCGAATAGTTCGGTGACTGGAACGCTTTGTTGTATGTCGCGCGGAACGTATGGTTCGCGAACGGTGTGAACACGACCGCCGCTTTCGGCGAGAAGAAACTCTCATGCAGTGTGGAGCGGTCGAACCGTCCCGCACCGACGAATTTCAGTTCCGGAACGAAGCGGTATTCCAATTGTCCGAAGAAACCGGTGGTATTATCCTCACGGGAACCGATCATCAGGGTATTCTTCGTATCGATGGAGATGGTGCGGTGAGACAATCCTCCGACAACAAAGAGCTGCTCATCCAGGAAGGCCCGGTTCCACTGCACTTCCCCCTGAGAGATGTTCGCATCCTGGACCAGATCCAATGCGGTGGAAAGGGAGACTTCCGGCGCCATATTGATGCGGGACTGGGTCCAGAGGTTCACATTGAAGCCGTAACCGCTGTAGCTCATCCTGGCGAACGGCCGGCGCGCCCGCTGTACCTGCACACGGCCGATGCCGGTGACGATCACTTCATTCTCCACCTGGGTCACACCTGCTTCCACCGTCGTTGAGCCGCCGGTCTCATACTCATGGTCCAGCCGTCCGGAGAAATAGAATTGATTCACCGGTGCATCGCGCAGTTCCGCCACTTCGTTGTTCAGGGAGTTGAATCCGGCGTATTCGAACCGTTGATTATTATTGATGCGGTCCTGGAACGTTCCGTCCGTTGCCGCATTATAGATATCCTGTTTCCGGTCCCCGGTGATGGATGATGTACGGGTCGTACTGAACGTACGGCCGGAGACACCGCCGGCATTGACGCGGTAGGTGTAATGTCCGATCTCGCCGGCATGACGGATATCGGTCCGGTACATGCTCAGTTCACCCAGACCGGCAGTGATCCTTGTGCCGAGCATCTGTTTCGGGGGAATGGAGGTGATGTTCAGGACCCCATTGTATGCATTCGCGCCGTAGAGGGCGGAACCGGGACCGCGGACCATCTCTACCCGGCCGAGATCTTCCAGGGGAGTGGCCATACCGTTCCATTCCGTAGAACTGAGGAACGCAGTGCCCAGGTCGCGACCATCCAGCAGGATGAGCACGCGCCGGTTCAACGAAGAGTTGAACCCGCGTGTGTTCAGATTGAAATCGTACAGACCGCTCTGCACGAGGTCCACACCCGGCTGACCTTCAAGCAGTTTCGGCAGCTGGCCGGAGGATGCACTCCGCTGCAGTCCCTTCCCTTCCACCACCGAGATGGCGGCGGGTGCTTCGGTGATCCGTTCCTTCCGGAATGAAGCCCCGTAGACCAGGATCTCGTTCAGCTGCACTTCTTCGTTCAATACATAGATGTTCACAGTTGTCACTTCATCCACTGATACCTGCACCATTTGTTCCGTGTTCTTATGTCCGACCGTGGAGACCACCAGGCGGTGACTGCCGGCGGGGATCTTCGTCAGTGTGAACTCACCGTTCTCATTGGAAGCGGTCCCCCAGGCGGTCCCTTTCACCAGGATATTGGCGAACGGTATCCC
>JAVBYA010000315.1 GCA_030824295.1 Bacteroidota bacterium | reverse complement strand
GCCGCGCGGCGTTATTTCGGGAAGTCGGCAGCGAATCTCACGCGCGAAGAGGCCGCACAGATGGCGGCGACCATCCCCAGTCCGCGGAAGCAGAGACCGAACGTCATGAACCGGTATGTTGCAAGGCGCTCCTCCATCATCCTCAGCCGGATGTCCGCACGGGGGATGTGATGGATCTTCAGGATGTGAAACGGCTCATCGAAGAGGGAGAGGGTTTCGAGCTGGAGTTCAAACGGAAGGTCTCCTCGCCGGAGAAGATCGCCAGGACACTCTCCTCGTTCGCCAACACCCGCGGCGGTATCGTCCTGTTCGGTGTGGATGACGACGGCAGTATCGTCGGTGTGGAGAGCGAGAAATCCGAACTGGACCTCATCCGCGAATCAGCAGAAGTGCTTTGCGAACCCGCCGTTCCGTATTCCATCCGTATCATCCCTTTCCACCGCCGTGATGTGATCGTGGTGGATGTGGAGGAGAGCAGCGATAAACCTCATTATGTGACCGATGAACTCAACGAGCGGCAGGTGTACATCCGTGTGAACGACAATACGGTCGTTGCCAGCAAGGAAGTGGTGAAAGTGCTGAGGGATGAACGGCCTGAGAAGGGACCGCTGATGCTGACCATCGGGGAGAATGAGAAGAGGTTGTTCGCATATCTGGAGGATCATCCGCGGATCACTGTGGCTGAATTCGCAGAACTCATCAATGTCTCCCACCGCCGCGCGTCCCGCACGCTCACCACGCTCGTCCGTGCCGGCGTCATCCGCATTCATACGCACGAAAAGACCGACTACTTCACCCTTGCGTCGGACGATGAAGTATCCGCAGGCAGTCATACAAAACGATCCCGTACGCCACTGCGACGTTAAGGGACTGTTTATTTCCATACATCGGCACTTCGATCGCCATATCCGCAGCAGCGATCACTTCTTTCGATACTCCCGTCAGCTCATTCCCGAAGACTAGGCAGAGCGGAAAATCCTCCGGCGTCAGATCATAATACGGGATGCTCTTGTCCGTCAGCTCCAATGCGCAGATCTTGATCTTGTTCTGCTTCAATTGTTCCACTGCTGCCATCGGGTCCTTGTGGTACTCCCAGGGAACGGTGAGCGTTGCACCGAGAGCCGTTTTATCGATCTCTTTCCGCGGAGGGTGAGGAGTGAATCCGGTCAGGAATAACTTGCTGATCAATGCACCGTCCGAGCTGCGGAAGATGGAACCAACATTGTAAAGACTGCGGATATTATCCGCCATTGCGTAGATCGGGTTACGCTGAATGACCGGAAAATCTTCGAGTTTCCTGCGGTTTTTTGAGATCTCGTCGTGCGTCAGCTTCTGCATCGTTCCGAATACTTTTTGGATAGGAATTCAATTTTGAGTATATTATTGTTCAATGTAATGTAAAAAAAGAGAGTTTTGAAGAGAATTATTATCGCCATCGACGGTCCCGCCGCCTCCGGGAAGAGTACCACTGCGAAACGTGTCGCAGAGGCATTGGGATATCTGCATATCGATACCGGTGCGATGTACCGGGCGATGGCATTGAAGGTGCTCCGCGCAAAGATCGAACCGAATGATACGCAGAAAGTAGCGGCATTGGCGGATTCCACAACTGTCCGGCTCGTGAACCAGAACGGACACATTCGCGTTGTGCTGGATGGGAAAGAAGTGAGCGATGAGATCCGTCTGCCCGAAGTGACGAATATGGTCAGTCCGGTCAGCACTGTGCCCGAGGTCCGTATGCTCATGGTCAAGGAACAGCGTGCGATGGGAACAGAAGGCGGCATCGTCCTGGAAGGGCGCGATATCGGCACCATCGTTTTTCCGGATGCCGATCTGAAGATCTTCATGCGGGCGGATGCGCGCGAACGTGCCGTCCGGCGCAAGAAGGAACTGGAAGGGAAGGGTGTCACCGTTGCCCTCGATGATCTGGAACGGGAACTCCTGGACCGGGACCGCATCGACTCGCAGCGGAGCATGAGCCCGCTGAAACAGGCGGACGATGCCATCGAAGTGGATACAACGCATCTCTCCATCGATCAGCAGGTGGAGTTCATTGTAACAAAAGCGAATGCCATCATCGGCAATTGAACGGAACATGATCGTAACGGTCGATAATAATTCAGGTTTCTGCTGGGGCGTTGTCCGCACAGTGGATATCGCAGAGCAGGAACTCGGCGAGACGGGAAAGCTCTATTCGCTCGGCGAGATCATCCATAATCCGGTGGAGATCGAGCGGCTCGAAGCGAAAGGACTCCGCACGGTCCGCCATGCGGATCTGGAGAACCTGAAGGATGCCAAAGTACTCATCCGCGCCCATGGTGAACCGCCGGAGACCTTCCGCAAGATGAAGGAATGGGGGATCAGCGTCATCGATGCCACGTGTCCGGTCGTAACGAAGGTGCAGGAACGCATCAGAAAGTTCTATGATAAGAAGTATCAGATCGTCATCTTCGGCAAGAAGGACCATGCCGAAGTGATCGGTCTCGTCGGTCACACCAACGGGACCGCCAT
>JAVBYA010000181.1 GCA_030824295.1 Bacteroidota bacterium | reverse complement strand
TTTCAACGGGAGTTCGTGGAAGGTATTCCCCGAAGCAGCATTACCCGACGGACAGTATGACGGATTAGCGGTAACACCTAATATGATGATGGCGGTTGGACAGGTGGGGAGTAGAGCAGTAATAGTGAGAGGTGTGAAACAGTAGAAGGAATGTGGTGTCTGGATATCGACGGTTGTTAGGACACACGAACAAGCGTTGGTGAAATACTTGTGTAAGGTTTAGATGAGATGATCGAGATTTCTTGAGGCGTGAACAACGCGATGTATTTGAATGGTTTTTTCGTGAATAACGTAAAATACCAGATAAGAGTCGAGAATGAGAACACGATATCCATATTCTCTTAGTTTTGCATTTCGGGGGATCCTTCCCAAATGGGAAGAGAGTGATAACGCGCCGATTCGTTTGTCTATTTTGTCAACGAATGACAATGCTCTTGCGGGACTATCTTTTGCGATCCAATCAAAAATGTTGTTAAGATCTTCCTGGGCAATAGGTAGATATCGTACAACATGTTTAGGCATGAACGCGACGACGTAATGAATTCATCATTTGAGAATGAGTAATTCCCTTCTTTCCGGCGCCAGATTGAGACTGTGCTACTCCCAATTGTTCAAATAGTTCAGATTGCGCTTTGAGTCGTTCATAATGGTCGATTGTCATTATCACCATATCACCTTCACCATTTTTGGTAAGAAAAATTGGCTCATCTTTTTCCCTGGCGAGGATCGATATTTCACGAGTACGGTTTCGCATACTCGAAATAGATTTAATAATTGGCATTGTCTTATCCCTGCAGATTGTTGATACAAATTAGTACTAAATAATGATATTATCAAGTACGTCAACAGGATGCGTTCTAACCGGCGGCACCCCGAAGGGGACTCTTCGGGATCAGCCGCCATCCGCGATATCTATCAGTTTTTAAGGCTGTCGTCGGTGACTGTCACCTATAAGAAAGCTTTCGCACGAGGTGACAGTCACCTCCCGGTTGCCAACCGGATTGGAAGCATATGATCAGGTGAGAGTCACCTCACAGGTGACTCTCACCTATGTCCACTGACTTGCTGAAACGACGAACGCCGGTCCTGAGGACCGGCGTTCGTGTGTTGAGTCAATTTATGCTGTTTTTATTGCAGTTTTGCTGCCCCACAAGGATTCGAACCTCGATAAGCAGAGTCAGAGTCTGCTGTCTTAGCCGTTAGACGATAGGGCAATAATCTGTATGAAAATAGGAAAATGTCATCAAAAAATCTACTGTTTTATCCTGCCAAGTAATTTTTCCACTCTTTCCTTCACTTTTTCGCTCACTCTGGCGGTGATGATGATGTCGTTCTCTTCATACTTCTGACTGACGATCTCCGTCAGGTCATGCAGCTGCGATATGGTCTTATAGTCCGAATTCCCGATGGTAAAGGTCATCTCCGTGAACGACGAATGGATCATGGTGACGATCAGTTCCTTCAGTCCAAGGATGTTGATGCCGCGGTGAGCGGAGATGAAGACGGACGGTTCGTACGTTGCCTGGAGGTTTTTGATGACGGAGCGGTCGTCAATGGCATCCACTTTATTGAACACATAGATGACCGGCTTGTGCGCTGCGCCGAGGTCATGGATGGTCCCTTTCACCACTTCGATCTGCTCCTGCATCTGCGGATGGGAAAGGTCCACCACATGCAGCAGGATGTCCGCTTCGACCACCTCTTCCAATGTGCTCTTGAATGATGCGACAAGATGATGCGGAAGTTTGCGGATGAAGCCGACCGTATCGGTGAGCATCGCCTGGGTGGAGGGATCGAGCGAGACCAGCCGCGTGGTCGGGTCCAATGTTGCAAAGAGCCGGTTCTCCACGAACACCGTGGAATCGGAAAGAGTATTGAGCAGCGTCGATTTGCCGACGTTGGTGTATCCCACCAGCGAGATGTTGTGGAACTCCTTGCGTCCCTTCCGCTGTGTGGTGCGCTGCGTGGCGATCTTCTCCAGCTTCTCCTTCAGGTTCGCGATGCGCTCGCGGATCATCCGCCGGTCGGTCTCGATCTGCGTTTCGCCGGGACCTTTCGTGCCGATGCCGCCGTACTGTTTGGACAAGTGCGTCCACATGCGCGTGAGGCGCGGCAGCATATAATTGAGCTGCGCCAGTTCCACCTGCGTCTTCGCTTCGTTCGTCTTGGCGCGTGATGCGAAGATATCCAGGATGAGTCCGCTCCGGTCGAGGATCTTCCGTTCGATGGATTCTTCCAGATTCCGCACCTGTGCGGGGGAGAGATCGTCATCGAAGATCACCAGCGAACAATCGTCATCCTTGCACATCTGCGCGATCTGTTCCACCTTCCCTTTGCCGATGTAGTACGCGGAATCGAACCGGTCCTTCACCTGCAGCACCTTGTGCAGCACATCCGCGCCGGCAGTGTCCGCCAGCAGAACGAGCTCATCCAGGTATTCCTCCTCCTGCGCGCGGGTGGTGTTCTTCGCCGCAACGCCGACCACGATGGCGCGTTCCCGTTTCTCTTTGACCAG
>JAVBYA010000265.1 GCA_030824295.1 Bacteroidota bacterium | reverse complement strand
GGGATGGCCCGTTCCAGCCGTGCGCCGAGATCGTCCATACACTTCAGAACCGCCTCGCCGATAATGGTGGACATGAATGCTTCCGTGCCGAACGCGATCTGGTCCAGCGCAAAATATTTGCTCGTCTGTTCGGTCTGCTTGCCGAAGAGCGTCACGCCAAGTCCGCGGTCCTTCACCATTCCTTCGGCAGTCCCTTCGTAGACGATCGGCGAACGGGAACCGCCGAACTGCTGCGCGTCATAGAGCGTGAAGCGGATGCGGACCTCGGCGGAGAAGGCCTCGTATCCGGCCAACTGTACTTCGGAGACCATGAATCGCGAGATGGAGAAATCCGTCACTTCCCCCGCAATGATGAACCGGGTGTTGTACTGTTCCGCCGCCTGACGCATCGACTCGATCCTCGGAAGATCGTCCGCTGCAATGCCGCGCTTCTCCCCGAATGCGATAATTTCAGACGGAGGGATGACACCGACGCGGAACCGCTGCTGCATGTACACGGCAGCGAACCGCGGGACATCGGCCCCTACATTCCAGCTCCCATTGAAACCGGAATGGTCCTCGAACGGAAGGAACGCCAGGAGCGTATCAGCGGAGAAACGCGAAGGAGCGGACTGTGCATTGACGGCTTGAAGACCGCACAGCAGCAGAGCGATGTATATGATGGAACGGTCATTCATACAGGAGATATTTCTTTCGGATGGACATGAACGCAGCGATCTCTTTGGTCCACGACGCGATGATGGTCTCTGCCGGAACACCAACGCTGAGCTGTTTGCGGACCAGATCGGTCCCCGCCACTTTATCGAACATCGCATTCCTGCTGGAATCGGCGAGCGTGAACGGATTCTTCTCCGGATAGAGAGCGATGAGCGTCTCGATGACATGCAGCTGCAGATTGGTCAGGTTCATCGCCGACCGGTCGGTGATGTGGATCTGCACACCGGAGAGCTGCTTTCCGATCTGCTTGCCGTAGTACGGTTTATAGCTGATGGGTCGAAAACGAACGCCCGGAAGTTTCTTGGAGTTCAACGCATCCGCCAGCTGACGGCCGTTGATCCATTCCTGTCCGACCAGTTGGAACGGCATCGTATATCCGACGCCGATGTTCATCGTCTCCAATTCGCCGAGCATGCCGATGGCGGAATAATACAGAGCCGATTCCATGTTCGGCACATGCGGCGAGGTGGGGACCCACGGCAGTTTGGTATTGTCCCAATGCATCCAGCGCTTCCACTGTTCCATCTTCACCACGGTCACTTTGCACTGCACACCGTTCGCCAGCCATCCTTCACCGTTCAGCATCTGTGCGAACTCGCCGCAGGTCATGCCGTACACGTACGGGATCGGGTATTGTCCGACGAATGACCGGAATTTCAGGTCCAGGATGTTCCCTTCCACACGTGCGCCGTTCAGCGGATTCGGCCGGTCCAGCACTACGACCTCGATGTTCTGCTCCGCTGCCGCTTCCATGACGTACGCCAGTGTGTTGATATAGGTGTACGAACGCGAGCCGATATCCTGAATATCGTAGATCATCACATCGATCCCTTTGAGCATGTCGGGGGTCGGTTTGCGTGTTTTTCCATACAGGGAATAGACCGGGAGTCCAGTCACAGAATCGGTGAACGTATCGACCTTGCCGCCGGCGGTCACGTCACCGCGCACGCCGTGTTCCGGACCGAACAGCGCGACCAGTTTCACTTTGGAAGAACGTGCAAGCACGTCAACCGTGGACTCATACGCGGAAGTGATGCCGGTCGGATTCGTGACGAGTCCGACCCGTTTACCGTTCAGCATGGAGAAATCGGATGCGGCCAGGACTTCGATGCCGCTCTTCACCTGAGCGGCAGAAATGACTGTAAAAAGGATGAATGCAGCGATGATCTGTTTCATGGTATTCTCCCTTCCGGTCCGCATATTGTTCGGGACCGGGGACAGTTCAATGATGATGGAAATTCTTCTCACCTGCCGGTATGCGGACCTTCAGACGGTTCTCGGGCAGCGGTACCGGGCAGGTCGCATAGTCGCTGAAGACGCAGGGAGGATTGTAAGAACGGTTGAAATCGAGGATGACCTTCCCATCCTTCGGCGGCGCCGCATACAGAAAACGTCCAGCACCGTACGTCTCCCTGCCGTTCGTCCTGTCCCCGAACACGAAGAAGAGCTCCTCGCTTCCTTCTTCGATCGTCGGTTCCAGACGGTACTCCGTTCCCCCGATGGTGAAGACAGCTACACCGGGAACGATCCCTTCCTGCACAAGGTCCGGGATCACTGTCGGCACTTCGATGGTGCGCGGTTGTGCGTAGGAGATCCACTTCGCTTCGATGCGCCATTGCGGGTCGACAGGATACCGATCGATGCCGGTGAATGCTTTTCGTGCCGGCGCTTCCGCGTCCCACACCCTTACGGCGAACTTCCCGCCCCGCTGGATGACCGCCGCCGCTTTGGATCCGACGATGACCTTGTCCTTATCCGCTGTGACGGTGCCGGCGGTGAACGGCTTGCCGTTCAGCATGGCG
>JAVBYA010000484.1 GCA_030824295.1 Bacteroidota bacterium | reverse complement strand
ACAAGGGGGCGTGCTGACCGTGGAGACCGTTGTGGACCCGGCGCAGGAGCATACCGTGACGCTCCGCGTGACGGACAACGGCGTCGGGATGTCCCGCGAAGTGCAGGAACAGATCTTCGTCCCGTTCTTCTCCACCAAAGCGCAGGGAAAAGGGACCGGTCTCGGACTGTCGGTCGTGTACGGTGTGATCAAATCCCACAACGGCTCGGTCGTGTTCACCAGCGCACCGGACCGCGGCACCACCTTCACCCTCACCTTCCCGCTCATCAAAGGGATCCCGGCTGAGCTCTTCACCCCCGCATCCAGGAAGATCACCGGCGGAACGGAATCGATCCTGGTGGTGGACGATGAGGAATTCATCCGCCTCACGCTCAGCACAATGCTCACCGATCTGGGATATTCGGTCACGACGGCGGCCGGAGGGAAGGAAGCGATCACGATCCTGGAGAAGAGGAAGAAGTTCCATCTGGTGCTGCTGGACGTGAACATGCCGCAGGTCAGCGGGAAGAAGGTCTTCCAGCGTATCAAAGCGCTGAAGCTCCGCACCAAGGTGGTCGTTTCCAGCGGTTACAGCGACGCCATATTGGGAGAGAGTTCCTTCGCGCAGCGGATCGACGGCTTTCTGCAGAAACCCTATAAGATCGAGGACCTTGCCAAGAAGGTCCGCGACGTGCTGGATGCGAATGTCCGGTAGTCCATTTCGGCGCTTGGAGCCCCGTTGATTTTTTTTTATCTTACAAGAAAACGTTCCCTTCCTGACGATCACGAATGAATCCATTCTCTGAAGAATTACGCAAAGCACGTGAAGCACGCCAGCTGACCCTGGCCGATATCGCACAGCAGACGCGCATCCACATCAAGTATCTGCAGGCCATCGAACAGGGGACATTCGATGTGCTTCCCCAGACCTACGTCCGCGCCTTTATCAAGGCCTATGCCGAAACGGTCGGCTTGAACGCCGCCGATGCCCTCCGCCGGTACGATATCCACAGCACTCCCGAGCACCGCAAAGAGACCGCCGTGACGATGGATGAAGCGAAACTGTCGCTCAAACCGGAAGTAGCGGACCGCGAACTGCAGCAGGAGAAACGGATCCGTATCATCACGTTCAGCGTCCTGGCCGTTGCCGCACTCCTGGCATTGGGGATGTACCTGCTCAATTATTTCGACACGGTCCTCCCCTCGCAGACCGTCAAAGAGACCGCGTTCACAGAGGTCGTGAAGGAGCAGGAAGCGATGCTCCCTCCCACCACGGAGAGCGATTCCTCCACCGGCGCAGCAATGACCAAGTCCGCAGAACAGCAGCCCGATTCCCTCGTGCTCCGCATCGTAGCAACGGACTCCGTCTGGATCACCATCATGCGCGATTCCATGGCTCCTCGGGCCGGCTACATGCTCCGCGGACGCTACCGCACCTACGTCGCAAAGAAAGGATTCTCCATCTCGCTGAGCGACGGCGGCGCCGTACGGCTGCTGCTGAACGGCAAGGAGATCCCCCCGGTCGGCGAACGGGGTAAACGGGTCCGGAACGCGAAGATCACCGCCGAACAACTCGTCACTCCATGACCGTACCGCCCGCTGCACAGCGTCACGCAGAGAAGCTCCGCGCCGCCCTCCGCCGGCACGACCACGAGTATTATATCCTCTCGCAGCCCTCCATTTCGGATATGGACTATGACCTGCTGATGCAGCAGCTCATTGATCTGGAGAAGCAGCATCCCGCGCTGATCACGCCGGACTCCCCCACGCAGCGCGTCGGCGGAGCTCCGACCAAGGAATTCCCCACCGTCACGCACGACGTGCCGATGCTCTCCCTCGCCAATACCTACAGCGAAGAGGAACTGATCGATTTCGACCGGCGGGTGAAGGACCTGCTCGGAGATCAGCCGTACCAGTTCGTCGCAGAATTGAAGATCGACGGCGTCGCCATCAGTCTCGTCTATAAGGACGGACTCTTCATCCAGGGTGCCACGCGCGGCGACGGTACGCAGGGGGACGAGATCACCGCCAATCTCAAGACCATCCGCTCCATTCCCCTCCGCGCGGAGAGCGGCAAGGGACTGCCGAAGAATTTCGAAGTGCGCGGCGAGATCTATATGAGCAAGAAAGATTTCGAAGCGATGAACAAGCGCCAGGAGGAATCGGGAGAGAAGACATTCGTGAATGCCCGGAACACCGCTTCCGGCACATTGAAGCTGCAGGACTCGCGCATCGTCGCCCAGCGGAAGCTCCGCATGTTCACCTACTTCCTCCGCACGGCGGATGTACCGCTGAAGAGCCACTCCGCGAACCTCGCTCTGCTACGGAAACTCGGCTTCGTGGTGAACGAACATGCCCGCGTCTGCAGCACCATCGCAGAGGTGAAAGCGTACTGCGATGAGTGGATGGTAAAACGCGCCGGACTCCCGTACGACATCGACGGCATCGTCATCAAAGTGGATGCCATCGCCCAGCAGCAGGAACTCGGCGCTGTCGCCAAATCGCCCCGATGGGCCATCGCCTATAAATTCCCCGCGCAGC
>JAVBYA010000005.1 GCA_030824295.1 Bacteroidota bacterium | reverse complement strand
GCCGAGACCAGTTCCGCTCCGAAGGAGATCGTTCCGATCACCTTCATCCGTCAGCACCGCATCATTCCGATGTTCCTGTTCGGCAACGAGCTGACCGTGGCGCTCATCGATCCGCCGTACAAAACGATGCTGGATGAACTGACAAGGATCACCCAGAAGAAGATCGTGCCGGTCATCGCTGCTTCGAACGATTTCGACGAGACGCTCAAGATCCAGCAGGGAGGATTCGATGAGCTGAAGCGGATCGCCAGTTCCATCGACATCCAGCGCTTCGACGTTGTCCGCAGCGGCGGCAAGGAAGTGGAACGGCTCGAAGCGATGGGGGAATTCCCGCCGCTCATCGAGTTGGTGGATGATGTCTTCCTACGCGCTATCAAGATCGGTGCGAGCGATATTCATGTGGAACCGTTCGACGAGGAACTTCGGCTCCGTTTCCGTCTGGACGGCGTGCTGCAGCGCGTCGCCTCGTTCCCGAAGAAGATCGCGGAAGGCGTGGCGGCGGTCATCAAGACCAAAGCGGCGATGGATATCTTCGAGAAGAAGAAGCCGCAGGACGGACGCATCTCGCTCATGCTGGAGACACGCTCCTTCGATCTCCGGGTGAACTCGCTTCCGACGACGTACGGCGAGAAGATCGTACTGCGCATCCTGAACAAGAGTTCCATCAACAAGAAGATCACCGATCTCGGACTTGCGTCGACCAACCTTGCCATTCTGGAACATCTCCTGCATCAGCCGAACGGACTGCTCCTGGTGACCGGTCCGACCGGCAGCGGCAAGAGCACCACACTGTACGCCGCCATCAACCATATCAAATCGGTGGAGAAGAACATCGTTACGGTGGAGAATCCGGTGGAGTACCAGGTGGAGACCATCAATCAGGTGAACGTCGATCCGGACCGTGACCTGACCTTCGCCAGTGCACTGCGCGCGATCCTGCGGCAGGACCCGGATGTGGCGCTGGTCGGTGAGATCCGTGATTCCGAGACCGGCATCACGGCGACCGAAGCGGCGCTGACGGGACACCTGGTATTGAGCACGCTCCACACCAATGATGCTGTGGGAGCGATCCCGCGACTCATCAACATGGGTGTTCCTTCGTACTGGCTTGCTCCGGCGCTCATCGGCGTTGTGGCGCAGCGGCTCGTCCGCCGCGTCTGCGAGTTCTGCAAGGACGAGTATCAGCCGACGGAAGAGATCTTCTACCGTGCCGGGCTCAGCGGTCTGTCCGGCCGGACACCGTTCTTCCGCGGTGCAGGATGCAAGAAGTGCAATTATCAGGGATACAGCGGCCGTATCGCTATCCACGAAGTGCTGCTGGTGAACGAAGAGATCCAGACGATGATCTTTGCGAACGAGACCACGACCAAGATCAGAGAGGCAGCACTGAAGAACGGTTTCCGCGACCTCCGGTTCGACGGTATGAAGAAGGTGATCGCGGGTCTCACCACGCTGGAGGAGATCCAGCGCGTCACACGTTCAACTCTATAGACTATGAAAACTTCCGATGTCTCGGTCCTCGTTGTCGATGATTCCGACCATATCCGCACGCTCTTCGCGATGACGTTCAAGAAGATCGGGATCACCCGGATCCATTTCGCTGCAGACGGCGCCGAAGGGGTGGTGAAGTTCCGGACCGAGCGTCCGACCATCACCTTCCTGGACAACATGCTGCCCCGTCTTTCAGGGATGGAAGTGCTGAAGGAGATCCGCGGCATGCAGCCGGATGCGGTCGTAGTGATCGTCTCTGCGGTCTCGAGCATGGATGCGGTGCAGGAAGCGAAGAACAAAGGGGCGAGTTACTATCTGGTGAAACCGTACATGCCGGCCAAGATCATCGAGATCATCCAGAAACTGCTGAACCTGGAAAGGGATACGCTATGATCTGTTCCTCCTGCGGGAATGACAATCCCCGTTCCGCCCTGGAATGCGTCAGCTGCGGTACGAGGATGAATGTGGTGCGCTGCCGGTGCGGATTCCTCAACTCACTGATGGATGCATACTGCGGATCATGCGGCAAGCAGCTGATGAAGACCTCCGTGCTCTCACGCCTGCAGCGGTTCGAATCGAGCGCCAATCCGTTCCCCAACTTCTCGGAAGAGGAACTGATGCGCATCATCGAAGTGCAGCAGATGCACATCCAGGCGGAACAGCATCAGAACGCCGTTTCCCAAACCGATATCGATAAATTGTTCGAGTGACCCCATGATCAGAGATGAAGATGTCCGGACCGGAAAATTCCTCTTTGCCAAGGGGTACCTCGACAAGGCGAAGTACGATAAGTTCCACCGGCTGATGGGGGAGTCGGACGAGCAGAGCTGCTCGCAGGCGTTGGTGGATGTTCTCGGGGTCGGTGAGGACGTTGTTGCATCCGCCATCTCGGAAGAGTTCAAAGTTCCCTTCGTGAATCTCACCCCGTCCCTGGTCACCACTAACAACAAGAAACTGCAGGATGAATTCCTGGAGAAGTACCGGGCGCTGCCGCTCATCCGCAGCGGTGTGGAATTGACCGTGGCATTC
>JAVBYA010000209.1 GCA_030824295.1 Bacteroidota bacterium | reverse complement strand
AACGGATCGCCGGCCGCACCGAGGGTGCTGACGATCTTCCCTTCGGGATTCTTGAACGGATCGTCCCATTCGAGCAGTTCCACCAGCACTTTGTCGCCGGATTCGGCGCCGTTCAGATCCTCGGGAGCGATATAGAAATCGCGCTGCACCGTCGGATCGTCCGGCAGCACAAAGAAGAAGCTCTTGCTTTTCTGCAGCGTACCGCCGAACTGCGTATGGGCGCGGGTGATCACATTCAGCACCTCGCCTTCGCCGATGACGCCCGGAAGTTTCTGCCCCTTCTCTTTTTTGGAGGCGAAGATCGCCGCTTCGACCGTATCGCCGTTGAAGGCGGTGCCAAGCGATCGTTTGTCCACGGAGATATCGCCGCGCGGGGTGGCCACCGTGCCGGCTCCGCGTTTATCGATCTTGAGAACACCGGTCACGCGGTTTGAGGATGCCGGGATGTGGTAGCCTTGTTTCTTTGTCCAGTGCAGCGTCCGGTTGTCCACCATGTCATGAAGGACGTCCCGAAGAGCCTGAAAATCCTTCTCGCTGTCGACCGACAGCCGGCGGCGGAGTTGCCGCGACTTGAATCCTTCTTTCGGATGACGCGCCAGATAGGCGAGGATCTCGTCACGGAGTTGTTCGTGTTTCATAGGTACTTTCTAAAATGTGAATCGGTAAAAGAGGCGTGCACCGAGAATGGTCTTTGCTTGTGCGGACGTGTAGTCCGCATTCTCTGTCTTCTTCTCGACCTCGAAAATGAAATTTCTGTTCTGTCGTCCGAGTACGGGCATCTGTACGCTGACGTTGGTATTGTTGACATCGGTGAAGACCTTGCCGCCGATGCTGATGACTGCCGTAAAGACCTCGAGCCGAGTGACGATGTCGGGATCCGACGCCATGACATTCCGCACTTCCACCCTTTTCACGAACGGAATATTGTTCTTCTCGATGAACTCGTTCACCAGTCCGGAGAGCAGATTGTTCACGAACGTGCCGCTGATGGCCTCGTTCAACTGCGCCCCGAGTTTGTTCCGGTCCAAAGCGGTCAGCTCTTCGCGGAACAGCCCCGGCTCGCTTTGGGTCGAAGTGAGCAGGAACGCAATGGCATCGTTCTCCACATCCCCCTGCCGCGGTGTCTCACGGCTGTTGGGATCGTTCGGGTCGACCGTGGCCAGTCCGATCTTGATCTTCGGATTGGCGCGGTTGCCGGTGATCTCCAGCGAGACCACGACCCCTTCTGCGGAAGTTGGGTCGGCGATGTTCTTCAGATGGGTTCCGCTGTACTTCGCGAGGATGTTCAGCTGCGGGTTCTGCGGATCGCCGACAAAGGTCAGCGAACCGGTCGCTTTGAACTTCTTGTAGTACTGATAGTTCGATCCTTCCCCCACATTGATGGTGCCGATCAATTGCTGACCCGCTTCATCCTTCTTCAGCACCATCTTTCCGTTCAGCTCTGCCACCAGTTCTTCATACGCACCGGCATTCGCGTTGAAGATCATCTGCACCCGCACATTGTTGCGCGTCTCGATCCCCAGCTCGTATCCGAAACCATCAAGGAACGTCCGCTCTGACTCTTTCGGTGCAGCGGCTGTTGCGACCGATGCGGCCGCTTCGGTCTCGGCAGCGGCGGTATCCTGGACGGCGATACTGGTATCGTCAATGAAGATGATATCATCGAACCGCATCCCGGATACTGAAACGGTCTTTTGTGAAGGAGGAAAGGTCATGAAGGCGTCCTGCACGAAGATGTTCCCGGCGATGCGGGATCGCTCGAACGTCCCTTCGAACCGCAGTCCGTTCGGACCTGTCTGACCGATCAGCCGGCCGAAGAAGGATTGGTTCGCCGAAAGGGAACGGTTGTTCAGCACGAGCAGCTCTCCGTTCGCCGTAAGATGATACTCCGCCGGCGCAAAGCCGTCCAGCAGGATATGTCCACCCACCGTGACCAGCCCTTCCGTATAATCATCCTCCATATTGCGGATGCTGAAATCGGGGAAGAGGATCTTCCCGCTGTCCATCGCAATGGTCCCTCCCACACGGTAGTGTATACCGTTCATCTCCAGACGGAATGAGCCGCTGTCGATCGTGAAGGCCCCCTTCTGCTGCGGCTTCACCAGCGAGCCGATGATCCCTACGGAACCGGTCACCCGTCCCTGCATCTGATCGATCTCCGGAACGAAGATGTCGAAGATGGAAGCAGAGAGGTTTCCGGCAGTGACCTTCAGGTCCATCCCGTCAAAATCAAGACGTTCATCCACCGGCAGGAAGGTGAGATCGATCGGCACCACCCCTTCCATACTGAACGATTGCGGGACAGGCACACTGTCCGGTTCGGCAAGTTCCACCTTGATTCCCGCTTTCCGCTTGGCATATTTCAATGCTGCTGTCAGATCACCGAACGTGCTGTTCCGATAGGAGATATCATCCCCTTCCAGCTGCGCAATAATAACAGGACTGGCAGCCGTGCCGGTCACTCTGGCAGTGAGGTCGATCTTTCCGCCCAGTTCCATCGTCTGTTCACGGTAGGACCGGGAGGTATTGATGAAG
>JAVBYA010000282.1 GCA_030824295.1 Bacteroidota bacterium | reverse complement strand
CCGCAATGCACCGGCAGAGAGCGATATTCCTGACACATTCTGGTCGAACAACAGACCGTGAGTGGTCAATTGCGGCAGCTGGAACGGCGACGGCATGCTGAACACCGTGACCGCCCGGAGTGTCTGCAGCGCATGAGCTGCCGGATTCAGCCAGAGATGGCCGTCACTGAAGAGTGCTGTACCGCTGGAACCGCGTCCCATGAGGGATGCAGGCTGGGAATGACGTTCAAACCCGCCATGGGCATATTGCAGCGCGAGAACCACTTGTATGGCGAGCACGAAACTTTTATATTGACGCATGACAATCCTCCTGAAAGGTGTAGTTATGCTTCGCACGTTCGTACTGCTGATGATGGTATCGGCTATCGGGTATGCACAGATCGACTGTGATGTGACGGTGAACTTCGAGCAAGTCTCTGCGGCAAGGGAGAAATTGGGGAACTTCGAGCGCGATGTGGAAAACTACATCAATTCCCAGAAATGGTCAACGGCGGATCTCGGCGGAGAGAAGATTACCTGCACGGTCAACATTTTTTTCACGGCAGCCTCGGACGCCAATTATAAGGCACAGGTCTTCATCGGCAGCTCCCGTCCCGTCTTCGTCGGCAAGAATCCTTCCGCCAAGAGCACACCGATGCTCCGCATCTTCGACGACAAGTGGGATTTCACCTACGTGGATGGTCAACCGCTCTTCCGGAATGAATCACAATACGATGCCTTGACCGATTTCCTCGATTTCTACATGCTGGTGATCATGGGATTCGATTTCGATTCGTACGAGAAACTCGGGGGGACGGAATATTTCCGCAAAGCATTCACGCTCTGTAATCAGGCACCCTCCAATGCTAACGGTTGGGACCGCGGGACCGGAGCGACCTACGCCAAATATAATCTGCTGGAAGAGATCCTGAATCCGAACAATCAGGCGTTCCGGGAGGGTTGGTATGCGTATCACTTCAAAGGATTGGACCTGCTGGCGACGAAACCGGAGAAGGGATATGAGAACATGCTGGTGCTGCTGAACAACATCAAGAAATTGAAACAGACCTCGAATCCCCGCGCGCTGCTCTTCAAGAATTTCTTCGACACGAAGTACGGTGAACTGGCGGAAACGTTCAAGGGGTACAGTGATCCCGGCGTGTATCAACTACTGGTGCAGATCGATCAGTCACACCAGAACGCTTATGAGGATGCGCTCAAATCCCGGTAGGCGTGCCGAAAGCAGGATTCACTCACCCCATTCCAGAACTTCCAGTTTGACGGTCGCCGTGCCGGACGAGGTCATCTCCAGCGCTTCGGCTGCACCGAGCGACAGGTCCATGATCCGCTCCAGTTTGAACGGCCCCCGGTCATTCACCCGCACGATGCAGCTCTTCCCGTTCTCCGTATTCGTCACCCGCACTTTCGTATTGAACGGAAATGACCGGTGCGCCGCTGTCAGCGCATGCATATCGTACCGTTCGCCGTTCGCCGTCTTCTTCCCGTGGAAATCATGGGCATAGTACGAGGCGATCCCCTGAAACACTGTCGCTTTTCCCGATGAGGAGACCGCAGCGGAGCGGCGCGGATCGACCACCGGTTCCGCATGACGTTCTTTGGTGAAGCGCGGAGAAGAAGCGCACGAGGAAAGGAACATCAAACAACAAATCCCAAAAACCAAATTCCAAACAACCCGGGAGAAGTTTGGAATTTGAAATTTGGAATTTGGAATTTGATATTTGCTTTTTCTAGAGATATTCATTCATCTGTTTCCGCTTCAGAGTATCGACGATCTCCTTCACTTCCTGCGATGCCCCTTTCTTACAGACCAGGATCGCATCCGGTGTGTTGATGACAATGACATCCTCCATACCGACGACGGCGATGAGCTTGTCCGCCGTATGTACGTACGTGTTCTTCGTGTTCACGGTGATCACTTTCCCGTGCGTATGATTCCCCTGTTCATCCTTCGGAGAGAGACGATTCACTTCATCCCATGATCCGAGATCGTTCCAGCCGAAATCCCCTTTCACTGCATAGACGCGCTGTGCTTTCTCCATCACACCGTAGTCGATGGAGATGCCGCGGATGACGCCGTAGATGCTCTCCAGATTCTGTTCGAAGAGCGGTGTGCCGATGGAGGGCTGCAGGTTGAGAAGCTGTGCATGGAGCTCCGGCAGACTGCGCTGGATCTCGTTCAGAATGGTATCGACACGCCAAATGAACATGCCGCTGTTCCAATAGAAGTCCCCGCTCTCAAGGAATTTGATGGCCGTGGCATAGTTCGGCTTCTCCGCAAAGGTCTTCACTTCGAACACTCCCGGCAGATTCACCGGCTGCGTCTCTTCACTCTTGTCCTTCACCTGGATGTAGCCGTATCCGGTCTCCGGATGCGTGGGATGGATCCCGATGGTGACGAGTCCGGACGTGACCTGCGCGACCTGCGCTGCGGTCTGCAGCACGCGGAGGAATTCCGGTTCATTGCCGATGATATGGTCCGCCGGCAGCACGATCATGGTCCCTTTCGGATCGAGCCGGTTGATGAAGAGTGCGGCAAGCCCGA
>JAVBYA010000287.1 GCA_030824295.1 Bacteroidota bacterium | reverse complement strand
TGGTTGAGCGGTGATCATGACCGCACAGATGAGTGCGGCGGCAAATACGATGTTAATCCTGAATGAGCGCAATGGCGATCTCCGTAGATTTGATGAGGTCTTCAATAAGGATGAATTCGTCGAACGAGTGCGGTTTCTGAGCACCGGTGCCGATGTTGATTGCGGGGACGCCGTTGCCGTTGTACGAGTTCGCATCGCTGCCGCCGGTGTAACGGATCCCTTTCGGCGTCAATCCGGCCGTGCGCAGTGCACGTTCCATCCGCTGCACGATCGCAGAATTCTGGTCATGCACATACGGATGGAAATCCATCTCGCTGGAGATGGTGACGCTCCCGCCCTTGGCGACCGCGGCATGGAACGAGTCTGTGATCTTCTTGAACTGTGCATTGATCTTCTCCGGCGTGAAGGAGCGGACCTCACCGGTCAGCGTCACTTCGTCCGGCACCACGTTCGTGGCGCCGCCGCCGGTGATCTTGCCGATATTGGAGGTCGTTTCCGGATCGATACGTCCGAACGGTACGCCGGCGATCGCCGCTGCTGCCAGCGTGATGGCGTTGATCCCCTCTTCCGGTGCAACGCCGGCATGAGCGGACTTCCCTTTGAAGGTTGCGGTGAAGATCAGGCAGCCGGCACCGTCCTTAATATAGATGCCGGGACGTTTGGAACAATCCAGGATGTACGCTTCGCCAACACGGTACGGTTTCAGGTCCACATGGTTCGCGCCGTACATGCCGAGCTCTTCTCCGACGGTGAAGACGCAGATGAAGTTCTTCACCGGCGGGGGTGCATCCTTCAGGTGCTTTGCCAGATAGGCCAGCACTGCTACGCCAAGACGGTCATCGCCTCCCAGGATCGTCGTGCCGTCCGTGGCGATCCTCTCGTCCGTAACGACCGGGACGAGTTTCTCCGTCGGCTGGACCGTATCCAGATGTGCGCAGAGCGCAATGGCCGGCTGCGAGGGATCGTAGCCCGGTGGTGTACAGATGAGGTTTCCGGTGTTGCCATTGATCTTGACTGCCGTGCCGTCCTCCGTCACGGTGAATCCGAAACCGGTGAAGAGTCCTTTCACATGGTCCGCGATGGTCCGCTCCGCCAGGGAAGGTCCGTTAATGGTAGCCAGTTCGAGGAATGTATCGATGAGTTCTTTGCGGTCTATCGTGATCATAACGGGAGTATTTATTACAGATGTAAAAGAAGGGAAATAATAATTACAAAACGATATTACGTATATTGGAAGGCTTTGTCAAGCGAAAGTTTTCGGAGGGTCCGGTCCGATTCCTGCGGAACATCAACGGTGCATTAACGTTCTGGCACTATATTTCTCCTTGTGTTTCCAGCGATTATGCCATAGATTGTGTTGCTCATCGTAACGGCATTCCGCGCGATCCTCAGGACACGAACCTGTCCTGCCGCCCGCCAATGTTCTGCCTTCCTGACCGGAGGCAGTTTTTTTTGGGAGATGTCACTCACAAACCTTTCCACCAGAAGAAAGAGAACCATGAAACAAGCATTCATTGCAACCGTCTGCCTGCTGCTGATGTCCTGCGGCGGCGGATCGAAGACCGAACTGAAGAACGATATGGACAGCGTCAGCTACAGCATCGGATTGGATGTCGGAAAGACCTTCCAGCGTCAGGGGATCGATATCACTCCGGAGGCTTTCCTGCAGGGACTGAAGGATGCCGCGGATACCGCCGGCAAACCGCTGCTCACCGAGGAACAGATCCGGAACTGCATGTCCGCATTCCAGCAGAAGATGATGGCAAAGCAGCAGGAGAAGATCCAGGAGCAGGCAGGTGCGGCGCTTGCGGAAGGGGAGAAATTCCTGACCGAGAACAAATCGAAACCGGGCGTTGTGACGACCGCCAGCGGTCTGCAGTACAAAGTGATCAAAGCAGGCAGCGGCAAGAAACCGAAAGCGGACAATGAGGTGCGTGTGCACTACCGCGGTACGCTGCTGGACGGTACGGAGTTCGACAATTCCTACACCCGCGGTGAACCTGTCGTGTTCCCGGTCGGCGGTGTCATTCCGGGCTGGGTGGAAGCACTGCAGCTGATGCCGGTCGGCTCGAAATGGGAAGTGTACATCCCTGCGAGTCTCGCCTACGGCAACAATCAGACCGGTCCGATCCCCCCGGGTTCGACCCTGGTCTTCGAAGTGGAACTGCTGGCGATCGTGAAGTAATCTTTCTCACAGTGCTGAAATAAAAAATCCCGTCATGATGCATGACGGGATTTTTTTTGTCTCTACCCTTCCCTTCTACTCCGTTACTTTCCATTCCCACGGACGGGACATGAATCCTTCCGGCGTAAAGACGATGCCATTCACCTTCGATGAACGGACCGCATACCGCGACTCCCAATATAGGAATGTGTACGGCTGTTCGACCTGCACGATATCCTGAAATTCTTTCACCATCCGAACGTTCTGCGGCGGCGGTACGGCAAACCTCAGGGAATCGATGATCTCGGAGACCCGCTTGTTCCGGAATGAAACTGCATTCCCCGGGGCGCGCGAAAGGTCCATGTTCCAGTCACCGGAGAGGTCCAATGTCTGCG
>JAVBYA010000321.1 GCA_030824295.1 Bacteroidota bacterium | reverse complement strand
AGACGACATCGGAGAGTGAATCGATCTCTACGCCGAACTGACTGCTGGACTTGGTCAGACGAGCCATCACGCCGTCCAGTGCATCGAACACTCCGGCCATCAGAATGAAATACGACGCATTCAGGAACTGTCCTTCACTAGCCTGCACGATGGAGAGCAGACCGCAGAACATGTTCAGCACGGTGAACAGCGTCGGGACGACTGCGCGGGTGATCCTCACTTCCACTCCGCGATGACCGTTTCACCGGCGACCGTCTTTTGATTCAGCGATACTTTGATCTCGGCATGTTTCGGCACATAGATATCCACGCGTGAACCGAACTTGATCATACCGAACCGTTTTCCCCGCTCCATGGAATCCCCCACCTTCAGGTCCGCAACGATCCGGCGGGCCACAAAACCGGCGATCTGTTTGAAGAAGACCTTGCCGTGATCGTTCTCCATACCGATGTGCGTCTGTTCGTTCTTCAAAGATGCTTTGTCCTCGAACGCGGCGAAGTATTCCCCTTTGACATACTCATAATAACCGACCGTGCCGGAGATGGGATTACGGTTCACATGGACGTTCACCGGCGACATGAAAATGCAGACAAGTTTGGAATCACCCTTGATATACCGTTCTTCGGTCACTTCTTCGATCTTGATGACCGTACCGTCTGCCGGCGAAAGGATGAGATGATCGCCCGCCGGAGGGGTCCGCTCGGGGTCCCGAAAGAAGTTCAGTGTGAAGATGAAGAGGATCGTTGCAACGCCGATCAGGACCGACTTAACGATCACCTGATCGATGAAGTAATAGGCCCCGAGACCGAGGACGATACAGAAGAGGACAACAGAAAAGAAGACATCATAACCGTATTCAGTAATCAAGATGACCGGCTCCGGATTAACTTTATTATTATGAGAAAGTTGCTCTTAATGAGAACAATTAGTCGTAAAATTACCGAAAAAATGAGGCAAAGTCAATCTTGCATATTTTCGATAGTTTTGCTACTTTATGTAAGAATATAATTCAACCTATGACGATTACTCCCTGGAAATATAGAACGTACAAGAAAAAAGCCAACAGACTTTTTGTTCAACACTGAAAAACGTCCCGACATTCCAACGGGACTTTTTTTTTGCCGGGGATTGAAAAAATTACGTGAAGATAGCACAGTTCACGACAGCATTCGAAGCCATCGCCCCCCCATCCATCGCCTGGAAGGGGGATAATATCGGGCTGCTCATCGGCCGTCCGAATCAGGCGATCTCGAACATCCTTGTGGCGCTCGATCTTACGGATGAGGTCATTGCCGAAGCAGTGAAGAAGAGGGTGAACCTCATCGTTACGCATCATCCGGCGCTGTTCCATCCGCTGAAGAGCATCACGCCGTCCACACAGACCGGTGCGATGGCATTGTCACTGATCGAAAGGAACATCGCCGTCTATGCTGCCCATACGAATCTGGACAGTGTGAAATGGGGTGTGAATTATTCGTTGGCCGGTTCTTTGGGACTGCGCAATGTACGGATCCTCTCCCCGATCGAAGGGAGTCTTTCATCGGTCACCGTGTTCGTTCCGGGGACCCATGCGGACGCGGTAGCGGATGCGATGCATGCAGCCGGTGCCGGAATGTTCGAGAAGTATGATACATGCAGTTTCCGCAGCGAAGGGGTCGGTACATTCCGCGGAGGCAAGGGATCTGATCCATTCATCGGTACCATCGGGAATGTTGAGCGTGTCCCGGAAGTTCGATTGGAAATGCTTGCGGAGCAATGGAAACTGCGCGGGATCGTTTCAGCGATGCTGAAAGCGCATCCATACGAAGAGGTCGCCTACAACATCACTCCCCTTTCCAACCGGAACACGGAGTATGGTCTGGGAGCGATCGGTGAATTGCCGAAAGCAATGGGACGGCGGAGCTTCCTTGCGATGGTCAAAAAACAGCTCCGCGCAAAGGCATTGCGGTACACCGGTCCGGACCGGACCATCCGTCGGGTGGCGGTCTGCGGCGGTTCCGGCAGCGAGTTCATCCGCGAGGCGCTCGCACAGGGTGCGGATGCGATGGTCACAGCGGATTGTAAATATCACACATTTCAGGAGTTCGAGCATTCATTGCTGCTCGTTGATGCAGGGCATTATGAGACCGAGGTCGGCGTCCTCCCTGCGTTAGCAGAAGCGATCGGAACGATCATGAGCGCGGCACAGCACCGCGGAAGAATTTTCATCACACAGTCAAGCACAAATCCCGTACATATCTTTTAAGCAAGGAGTATCCTTTGGAAGAAACGCTTCGGTTATTATATCTATTGCAGAAAGTGGACAGCAACCTCGATGATGTCGAAGAATTAAAGGGCGACCTGCCGGAAGCGGTCAGAACGCTGAAGGAAGAGATCGCCGAACTGGACGGTAAGGCTGCCGCCAAGCAGCGGTATATCGATGAGTTCGTCGCGACCCGCAACAAAGCGGACAATGACATCAAGGATTTTGAAGAGAAACTGAAACGATACAAAGAGCAGCAGTACCAAGTACGCAACAACAAAGAGTATGACGCCATCACCAAGGAGATCGAGTTCGCCG
>JAVBYA010000075.1 GCA_030824295.1 Bacteroidota bacterium | reverse complement strand
CTCAATGAACCGCATCCGCTCCGGTACTGGAGACGCCAATGATCATGGCCGCGCATGATACCGCGCAGCGCGATATCCGGACGGAGATACGCCGCATCAACGACGTTGTCTCGTTCCCGCCCGCTGTCACCGAGATCCTCCAGGCGGTGTCCGCCGGCGATGCAACACTTACGCGGATCGCCTCTCTCATCGGTTCCGATCCCGCCATGACCGCCAAGATCCTCCATGTGGCGAACTCTCCGTTCTACGGTCTCCGCCGCGATGTGACGGACATCCCGCAGGCGCTCCGCATCCTGGGGCTGGATGAGATCGGTCATCTGGTGCTGACCTATCAGATGAAGTCCCGCCTTCTCTCGCTCGATGAAATGCAGCGCGTCTCGCTCGAGCGGTTGTGGAGGCATTCCGTTTCCGTTGCCGTCACCGCACGTCTGATCGCGGAACGGTTCCGCCTTCCCACCGAAGGGAAGGAATACACCGCCGGACTGCTGCACGATATGGGGAAGCTCGTCATCATCCAGCATTTCTCCGAACAGTACCGCTCCATTGAAACACTCGTGTCCGGGGGCGGCATCACGGACCTGGAAGCGGAACGGCAGCTTCTGGCGATCGATCATACGGAGATCGGCAAACAACTCGGCGAGAAATGGCGGCTGCCCAAGGAGTATCTCGACGCGATGCAGTATCACCATCGTCCTTCTTCCTCTTCCACGTTCGCGCTCCTCTGTTCGGTCGTCCGCAGTGCCGATCTGCTCTGTGAAGAATGGGAACAGGGAATCGGCGAACGATGCATCGGCGCGGAGACCGAAGAGACATGGTCCTCCGTCTTGTCCGAACACGTTCCCTCCATCACCGGCGCTCCTCGATCCGCTGCTGCCGAAGAACTGCACAGCTCCTTCCAGGAACATTCCGCCTCGTTCGCTTCCATGATGTGAACGGCACATCAAGATCATTACCACAGAGTCACAGAGGCACGGAGAACAAAGAGAAACACTCTTTCGGTATGTCGGCGTTCACGCCGGCAACCGTATAAAAAATCTCAGACGACCACTCACACAAAACCAAAAGAGGACGGACACCCGTCCGACTGCCGCACAAACCGTCCAATTCCTTGATTTTTCGGCCTTTCCCGCCTCGTTGAAGATACATTCCTCACCCCACTTGCTATTGCCTCAGGGAAGAGGGACATTGAAGGTGAACACACGATCCTCCGGCAGCCTGCGATCTCTTGCACGGCCCGCCGATCACCGTGCGGAGCGCCGAAAACGACCGCCGACAGCGATCCACCCATAGGATCCTTTCCGCTCTTCTGCTGCTGACCCTCACCGCCGCTACACTCCGCAACTGCTCCACGAAAAAGGAGCACCCAACATGAAATTTCCGACAAAGATCAGGACCGTCCTTTCGGACGAGAATGGATGGCGGTTCGAACTGCTGCACGACAGAACCGATCCCTGTATCTGGATCATCCGGCGCTCGCGAGCACTCCTCTGGTTCCGCTGGAATAGTTCCGCTTTCTGGTTCTATGACAAGAACAATGCATTGAATTTCGCACGGATCCAGGCGGCATCACTCCACCCCGCCGCAGAACGGAGCATCGCATGACGAACAGAGAATATCAGCGCAAACAGCATCGCGGCAGCAGTTCATCCTCGAACCCAGCCATTAATATCCCGTTCAACTCCGGTACGCTGCCGGCAGAGGAATGGAAGGACCAAACATGGTATCCGCTGACATCACGCCTGCCGCACGTCAAACACGGACAAGCAGCCGCTCCCCAGAACTCCGGTCCGGACATCGACTGATCATGGAAGGGAATATTATGGATACGAATGTCGGCATCATCGACCAGCGGCTGCGCATCGCCGGTGCATTCATCGGTACATTCCTGTATGTGAGCGGTATCGCCTCCGGTCTGACCGGTACAGCGGTCGGACTGATCGCCATCTACTGTTTCATCACCGCCCTCACCCGGTACTGTCCCGCATTGGAGATGATCGGACTCTCCACCCTGGGAAGATTCCACCGCATCGGACGGTGACGGCAGCCGCCGCCGTTGCGCGTAACCATCGTTTCACGTACATTACGGTCATGGAAAAGCTCTCCCCTGCCATCCAAACATCCCTGGCGGTCACCGTCGCCCTGCTGCTTGCGTCCGGCGCATTCTGGCTGATCGCCGAGCATGATGCCCGTGTGATGGACTCCATGCATCCATTCACTGCCAATGCGGACCAGCCATCGTTCCGGCCGACACCGGATGAGCAGCGCGTGGCGGTGCAGTTCTCGGACACCACCCTGCCGCAGCTGAAACAACTCGGACTCATCACCCACTACCGCCGCACCGAGGTCGAAACGGTCATCACCGTCAACGGCCGCCTGTGGAAAGAACGTTCGCCATTCTTCAAAGAGAGTTTTCTCGAGCAATTGTACCTCTATAACAAGGTGCACGGTTTTGCGGTGAATGCACGGGTCATCGACGATGCGACCGATCAGTTGTATGCGCAGATCTCCCCGCCGGACCGCCGGTTGGTGTTCTAAATACTGTTCCTCTCACCCTCTCTGACTCTCCCCAATATCGGCACCACCTTCGACCCATCTAAACAAGATTCCAATATCCTGTTTCAGTGATGTAGTACCGTATTTACGGGATTGCTACACCACCATTTCCTTAATACATTGGCGAGTTAAAATTTTCTACGTCGGCCTCCCGGCACGCTGCTCCAAACAGCGGGAACTATACCGTTCCTCATCTGGAGCAAGATCACCAATGAATCGGAGACCGCCACCATTCAAGCACTATCTGGACTCTCCTTATGATCGTATCGAACATCATCCGTCTGCATCGGTCCCTTCTACACTCCGTTGCTCTCACACTCGCTATTCTGCTTTCCGCATGCTCGTCTTCTATGCCGCTGTCAACATTGGCCGTGACACTCCGAGATTACGGCATTGAACAGCTTCCTGACCAGAAATCATTCCCTGAATCGGACGGCGTGCTGATCCTCGACCAGACCGATAACGATGTGGTGATCGAGGGAAACAAGCTCGTGACGATCGAAACTCACCATGTCATCAAGAAGTTGTTCCGCAACATCGGCGATGAAGCGACCGTGAGCATCTACATCCCGGAAGGTGACGAGCTGATGGAGATCAAAGCCCGCACGCACCGGGCAGACGGCAGTATCGTTGAACTGAATCCTGCCGAATTCTACACCATCACCGGCATTGCCGGTTCATCCGTCATCTTCGCCGACGTGAAGACCATCCGCTTCACCTTCCCGGCGGCAGAGAAGGACTGTATCGTCGAGTACAAATTCCGCAAGAAGAACCACCGTCCGTTCGTTCACGATACTTGGCACATCCAGAACGACCTCCCGACGCTGCGGAACCAATACACCCTCAGCATGCCGCAGATCATGAGCGTCACCGTTCCCTACCGCTACAAAGTGTATCCTACCTCCATGGAGATGCAGCCGATGATCATACTGGGAAACAGCCGGTACAGCAGCATCTATACCGATCCGGTCTCCTTCATCTGGTCCCGCGGCGATATCCCGGCATTCAAACCGGAAGAGATGATGCCGCCGCTCGAATCGTACCGTTCGCACATCCGATTCAGCATGTCCTCGTGGAAGGGATGGGACGGTATTGCAGAGTGGTACTATAAGGACTTCTTCAAATCTCAGCTGGCCGGTTCGGACTCCGTGTCAGCTCTGGCCCGTCAACTTACGGCCGGATGCTCCACCAATGAGGAGAAGATCAAAAAAGTGTACGATTTCGTCCGGCAGATCCGCTATGTGGCGGTCCAGCTCGGCGAGTCGGGACTCCGTCCGAACACACCGCACCAGGTCCTCAAGAATAACTACGGCGACTGCAAGGACAAATCGATCCTGACCATCGCACTGCTCACCGCCGCAGGCATCCCGTCGTATCCGGTACTTGTATTGACGGCGGACAAAGGGATCTTCGATCCGCAGTTCCCCAGCTGGAACTTCAATCATATGATTGTCAAAGCCGGGGATAAGGACGGCTGGTACTGGATGGACCCCACCAGCGAATATTCCCCGTTCAAGACCCTGCCGTGGGTGGACCAGAACATCCCGGTGCTCGTCCTGTATTCCGAAGAGGCCGGCCGCATCGAGACGACCCCGGCGACCATCGGGAAGGACAATCTCAGCGACGTGATGCTGTCCGTTGATGTGGACAGCGCGGGAACAGCCGTCTATCGCGCCACCATCCGGAACACGGGAGAGGATGCACGGTACTTCCGCTCGTTGTTCTCGGAGAAGAGCTATACGGATGTCACGGAACTCTGCAAGAGCATGATCATCAACGAGACCGTTCACGCCGACATCGATACGATCATGCTGAAGAACATGAAGGAGATCGACACCGCATTCGTCCTGACCATGACGTTCACCGTTCCCGGTGCGGCTCAGCGGCAGGGGGAGATCGTGTACTTCCCGGTGAATCTCTTCAAGATCGTCCGGGACCTCCGGTGGATGGTGAAGGATTCTCGGAAGTTCCCCATCTGGTATCCCTATGATCATATCGTCTCCAAGCAGTCGGTCGTCCGCTTTGCCGATACCTCCATGGCGGTCGCACCGCTGCCGCAGGACCAGTATCTGAAGAGCGGGAACCTCTTCTATGAGGCATCCATTCAGGAAAAGAGCACCAACGTCCTTGTCGCCAGGGAAAAAATGCATGTCACGAATGCCATGATCTCGCCGACAGAGTACAAAAAACTCAAACTGTTCTACGAAAAAGTGAAAACGAACAGTGAACGGTCGATCGTTCTGGAGAAACGGAAACGAAAGTAACGGTCCGGCGGTGTTCCGCCTCCCGGAGGGATCCTTGCCATGCCCACCCCACTCCAGTTGCTGCAGCGTCTTGACGCCATCGGTGCATCGCTCCGCGCTTCAGGGCTCGCCCGCGCTCTGCTCGCGCTCGGTTCCGTCGGTGCAGAGACCGAACGGCTGGACGAATATTCCGACCTCGATTTCTTCGTCATCGCTGCCCCCGGTATGAAGCAGCGGCTCATCGATGATCTCTCATGGCTGAGCGCAGCGGCGCCGGTCGCCTATCATTTCCGGAACACCAAGGATGGACACAAACTGTTGTTCGAGGACGGCATCTACTGCGAGTTCGCCGTCTTCGAAGAGGAAGAGATGAAGAGCGCCGCGTTCTCCGCCGGGCGCATCGTCTGGATGACCGAGGGGTTCGATGAATCGCTCTGCATCCCGCGCGTTCCCTCCGCACCGTTCCGTCCGGATGATCTGGGGTGGGCTGTCGGCGAAATGGTCACCTGCATCTACGTCGGACTTTGCCGGTATGCACGCGGAGAGCGTCTCTCCGGCACACGCTTCGTGCAGAGTTTCGCCGTGGACATGATGATCGCCTGCGCTTCCCGCTTCGAGCAGGAACGCCCCGGTCTGCCGGACCGCTACCAGAACGAACGGCGGTTCGAACAACGCTTTCCGGAGATGGCGGCATGGCTTCCGCGCATCATGCAGGGATACGACCGTGTACCGGAATCAGCACTCGAATTGTTGAAGATGATCGAGCACTATACTGCTGTCGATCCTGCCATGAAGCGGCAGATCGTCACACTGGCAGAACAGCTCATCCGCGAACGGTAAGATTTCCTATTGCTCTTCTCGGATTGTTTTCCATCTTTTCCATTGTATGACGTCAGTTACCGACCATATCGACGCGTTCCTGCATCTTCCTTCCATCGCCGTCATCGGCATCTCCTCTGCGAAGCCGACGGTCGCCAATGCCGTACTGAAGAAGCTGAGGAACGGCAGCAGCACAGTGTTCGGTGTCGGACGCTCCACGCCGCAGTTCGAAGGGGAGACATGCTATCCTTCCCTCGCATCGCTCCCTGCGCCGGTGCAGGGAGTGTTCATTGCCGCACGCCCGGAGAATATCGCTGCCGTTGCAGAGGAATGTATCACTGCAAAGGTGCAGTACCTGTGGATCCACAACATGGGCGGGACGGCACTTCCCTCTTCTTCACCGCTCGCTCCGGTCATTGAACGCTGCCGCGCGGCCGGCATGACCGTCATTCCCGGCGCCTGTCCGATGATGTTCGTTCCGGATGCCGACCTCGGCCACCGCTGCATCAAATGGTTCCTCTCCGTCACCGGCGGACTCCGCTGATCCGCTGTAGTTTATAAATGTCAAGGAATGCCGCTCAGGGGTTTTTCCCCTTGCGTTTCAGGCAATATTCCCCAAACTTCATCTGTTAAGACCCCCGAACACATCACTCATCACACCATTCAAGGAGTGCACCAATGAAAATGCTATCGCTCATCGTTGCCGTACTGATGGCAGCAGCGGTGTGGAACGGACCTCTCGCCGCTCAGGCGAAGATCCTTCCGTACCCGATCCATCAGACGCAGCTGGCGAACGGATTGAACGTCGTCACGGTCACGTACGACAGTCCCGGCCTGGCCGCCTTTTACATCGTCGTGCGAGTCGGTTCGCGCAACGAAGTGGAGGAAGGCGTCACCGGCTTCGCTCACTTTTTCGAACATATGATGTTCCGCGGCACAGAGAAATATCCGCGCGAGAAGTACAACGACGTGCTGAAATCGGTCGGCGCCGGCGCGAACGCCAACACCTGGTTCGACCGGACCATCTATCACATGACCGGCGACGCCACGAAACTCGAGACCATGTTCGAGATCGAAGCGGACCGTTTCATGGGTCTGAAATACACCGAACACGATTTCAAGACCGAAGCCGGTGCGGTGAAGGGCGAATACACCAAGAACAACGCCAGCCCGTACGCACAGCTGGAGGAGAACCTCCTGAACACGGCGTTCGACAAGCATACCTACAAACATACGACGATGGGCTTCCTGAAGGACATCATCGATATGCCGAACCAGTACAAATACTCGCTGGAATTCTTCGACCGGTATTACCGTCCGGAATACTCCACCATCGTCGTGGTGGGGGATGCGACACCGGAGAAGGTGAACGCAATGGCCGAGAAGTATTTCGGCATGTGGAAGCGCGGAAGCTACGTCTCCGTCGTGGCACCGGAACCGCCGCAGGACACCGTCCGCAGCACTCACCTGCAGAACGGCTCCATTCCGCCGTATCTCGGACTCCATTTCAAGACGCCGGCCTACAGCGACTCCGATGTGCTCGTTCCCGCCATCGATGTGCTGAACGCCATCCTTTTCTCCGAGACCTCGCCTCTCTATAAGAAGCTCGTCCTGCAGGAACAGAAGGTGCGCAGCATCGGCGGCGACATGCTCTTCACCCGCGACCCGTACCTCTCCTCCATCGAAGCATCACTGGTGAAGAAGGAGGACATGCAATACGTGAAGGACGAGATCCTGAAAGCGATCGAGGACTTCAAGAAGAACGGCACCACGGACGAGATCCTCGCAAAGACAAAATCGCGCATGAAGTACGGCTTCGCGATGTCCATCGACAATCCCTCCACCATCGCGAACTCGCTCTGCACGTTCGTGACGCTGGCCGGGGACCCGGAATCGCTCAACCGTCTCTACGCGCTCTATGAGAAAGTGACGGTGGCGGACCTGAAAGCTGCCGCATCCAAATATTACGTGCCGTCCGGGATGACCATCGCCACCATCTCCGCAGATGCACAAGGAGGTGTGAAATGAAGAAGATATTCATGCTGACACTGCTGCTCGTCCTTTCGCTCACCGCTCAGCCGGTGACCGAACTGCTGCAGCCCAATTCGAACAAGGTCGTCATCAAGGTCCGCTTCGCCAACGGCTCCATCGCCGATCCGAAGGGGAAGGAAGGTCTCACCTTTGCTGCCGCACAGCTGGTGGCGCAGGGAGGCACCGGCACACTCACCTTCAGCCAGATCCAGGACATGCTCTATCCCTGGGCGGCCGGGTATTATGTGCAGGTGGATAAAGAGGTCACCACGTTCACCTTCATGGTGCACACGGATTTCCTCGCACAGTTCTATCCCATCGTAAAAGGATTGTTCCTGACCCCTTCCTTCAGCGAGGAGGATTTCCAGCGGGTGATGAAGAACCAGCAGAACTTCGTGGACCAGGTGATCCGCGCATCGTCGGACGAGGAGTACAGCAAGAAAGCGCTGGAGCATCTGCTCTTCCGCGGCACGAACTACCAGCACATGGTGCAGGGAACATCCGAAAGCGTGAAGGCTATCACGCTGGACGACATCAAGAAACATTATGCGGATGTCTTCACCCGCAATAATGTCTCCATCGGTATCGCCGGAAACTATTCACCGGAATTCCTGAAACAGCTCAAAGCGGACATCGGACAACTCTCCTCTGCAAAGCCTGCCGCAGTGAAACCGGGAAAGGCCGTCATGCCGAAGGGGGTCCAGGTGGAGATCATCGCCAAGGATAACGCGTTCGGTTCCGCAATCTTCACCGGCACTCCGCTCGCTATCACCCGTTCCAGCAAGGATTTCGCTGCACTCATGGTGGCGAATTCGTATCTGGGCGAGCACCGCAAATCGTACGGCAAACTCTATCAGAAGATCCGCGAGACCCGTTCGATGAACTACGGTGATTATTCCTACATCGAATGGTACAACAACGGCGGCGGCAACATGCTCCCCCCGTCCGGCGTACCGCGCAGCTCCAACTATTTTGCACTGTGGGTCCGCCCTGTGCAGATCGCCAAACAGCTCAAGAACCAGTACGCGGAACTGTCGGACATCTCCGTCGGCCACGCCCATTTCGCACTCCGCATGGCAGTCCGTGAAGTGGACCTGATCATCAAGAACGGACTCTCCAAAGAGGACTTCGAGGCCACCCGCACGTTCCTGCGGAGCTACACGAAGCTCTACGTACAGTCCCCGAACGAACAACTCGGCTACCTGATGGATTCCAAATTCTACGGCCGGAAGGATTTCATTACGGAAGTGGACAAGGAACTGTCGAAGCTGACAGTGAAGAATGTGAACGCGGCCGTGAAGAAATACTGGCGGACCGACAACATGTTCGTCACCATCGTCACGGACAAGAGCGAAGCGGGACCGCTGGCGAAGAGCCTGATGGAGAACACTCCTTCGCCGATGGCCTATTCCAACGCGGTGAAGGCAGGACTGCCGAAGCAGGTGCTGGAAGAGGATGATGTCGTGGCAACGTACAAACTGAATGTGAAGAAGGTGGAGATCATCGACTCGAAGGAAACGTTCAAGTAACGCTGCTTCGATCAGTATTCAGCGGGACCGGAAGGCGTGCCGACCGGTCCCGCTGTCGTTTAAAGGAGTGGGATGCGGAGGTTAGACGCCCCGCTTGAAGCATCACTTCAGGACATTATTGTCCGATAAACATTCTTTTGTGTAACTGTAGGAAATATCGTATTTTATATCAGTATAACAACACGAGGGCGTGATGAGCACGCAGCAGCCGTTCCATTCTTTACATTCGTTCCACGTTCCGGTCATGGGCATCGGATTCACCATCGACACCCCCATCAAAGTGGCGCATTACGGTATCTCTTCCGTTATGTCCCTGGTGGACGATATCCTGGTGGAGAAGATGCGGGAGTTCTACAGCCAGAAGCTGGACCTCCCCTATGCACCGATCACGGAGAAGAACAGCGCCGATCACCGCGCCGAACGCATCACCGCGTATCTGAACATGGTCGACAAGATCGTCCATGACAAATTCGATGCACTGAAGCGTTCCATCCACGACACCGGCGAAGAGGTGCAGAAGTACATCGACATGCTGCCGGACCTCTCTGCCGTGAAGAAGCAATTCCAGGAACTCATCGCGAAGAACACGGTGAAAGAGGATGTCGCCGCATGGATCGACAAGCATCTCCATCCCGGCAGCATCGACGTGAACATCATGACGAAGCTGGACAAGGACAATTACCGCGGCGATGAGAAACTGCCGAACGAGTTCAACGATGCCCATGCAGCGCTTCGCGGATTTGCCAAGAGCACCCTCCGCTCCTGCATCGTCTTCTCCGCCGGTATGAACCCGCGCCTGTACAGCTACATCGAGAAATTCGACGACTTCTATCCGGATGCTTCCGGCGATATCAAGAAGAAGATCATCCTGAAAGTGAGTGATTACCGCTCCGCCATCATCCAGGGAAAGTTCCTCGCCAAAAAAGGACTGTGGGTCTCGGAGTACCGTATCGAATCCGGACTGAACTGCGGCGGACATGCATTTGCCACGGACGGTTACCTGATGGGGCCGATCCTGGAAGAGTTCAAGAAGAACCGGCAAGAGTTGATCGCCACCACGCACGGCATCGTCACCGATGCACTCAAAGCGAAGAACCGGGCCGTTCCGGAGCAGCCGCTGCCGATCAAGATCACCGCGCAAGGCGGCGTCGGCACGGCCGCAGAGCATCAATTCCTGCTGGAATATTACGGACTCGATTCCATCGGCTGGGGTTCGCCGTTCCTGCTCTGCCCGGAAGTGACGAATGTGGACGATCATACCCTCGGCTTGCTCGCCAAGGCGAAGGAAGAGGACCTGTATCTGAGCAACATCTCACCGCTCGGCGTTCCGTTCAACAGTCTGCGCGGCAACACGAAGGATATCGAGAAACAGGAGTATATCGACAAAGGTCGTCCGGGCAGCGCCTGTCCGAAGAAGTACATCCAGCTCAACACGGAGTTCGGCGAACGGGCCATCTGCCGTGCATCACGTCAGTATCAGAACATCCGCATCAACCTGCTGGAAGAGAAAGGTCTGTCCGAAGCGGACCGGCAGAAGGAATTCGATGCGATCGTGGACAAATCCTGCATCTGCGTCGGTCTCGGCACATCCGCACTCATCGTGAACAACCTCAACACCCGCGTGGAAGGTCCCGGCGTTTCCGTCTGCCCGGGTCCGAACATCGCATACTTTGACAAGGTGGTTTCGCTCCGCACGATGATCGACCACATCTACGGCCGCACCTCTGTTGTGAACGAAGCGGTCCGCCCGAACCTGTTCGTGAAAGAACTCCAGCTGTATGTGGACTACCTGAAGAACATGATCGACGAAACGCCGAAACCGTTCACCGAGAAACAGATCAAATACTATCAACTCTTCCAGCAGAACCTGGACGAAGGGATCGCGTATTACCGCGGTCTCTATTCAGACTTCGAACAGAAGGCCGCCGTCTTGAAGAGCGATGTGCTGAAGGAGTTGGACCAGATCCGCATGGAACTTCGCGAAACGTCTATGGCTTCCGTGTAACATCCGTTTCGACACCATTGTACAACAAGAAGCCCCGCCGAACAGCGGGGCTTCTTGTTTTTAAATAGTGTGAAATGATCACTTTGTCTGCATCGTGGAGTAATCGAGTTCCGTTCCCCACAAACTGTGCGGTATCAGGAAGACCAGCAACGTCAGCACCGCTGCACCCAGGACCCATTTCTTTGGATCCTTCCCTTTCATCACGGCAACGGATGCCGTGAGCCATCCCAAGAATGCGATGAGCGTCTTGTTGTCCGTGATATCGTTGCCGAACGGGAATCCGGTCCACCATTCATTGAACGCGTACTTCAGCACCATCGGGCCCATCACCATTCCGCCGAAGGTGATCACGGCGAATGTCACATAGGTCAGACGGGAGAGTTTTGGTTCCTTCGCGAACACTTCCAATCCTGCACGTGCGGAGAGGAGCATACCGATGAACATCGCTGCGATATGCACAAGCAGCACCGCCGCCGGCACATCGCCGCGGAAGCGGATGACGGTCGACGCAGAGAAGGTCTGTTTACCGTCCGTCAGGAAGACCGTATACTGCAGCTTTCCTGCCGGCGGCTGCGCCGGAAGAGCTGCGCTGAGCGTCCCCTCCGACATCGACATCGGCACCGAAACGAACGGATCGTTCGTATTGTACCGCTTCCACTCCACTCGTCCGGTCACATTCGCACCATTCACCGGAACGATGACCGCATGATCGGTGATGCCGCCGTGCGCCCGTTCCAGCACGACCTCGATCGCTTTACCGTCCAGCAGCGTGACATAATGTTTGGGGTAACTGGGACCGGTCATACGCTGGAAAACGGCTGAGCCGGCGGTGATAAAGAATGCAAGAAGCCAGAGATGGTATGTCCGTTTCATAGGAGCCACTTTCGATTGGTCTGAGAGGAACGATACCTTGCATCTTTGCAAAATCTATGCCGAACAAAGTGTCCGGTTTTAACGGTGAATCACGAAGGCGATTTCTTAGAAGTGAAATTCAAGAACGGATTTTTTCACTTTCGATAGCGGAAATATGCGAGGACATGGCTGTTACCGATGACAAGAAAAAACAGTCATCCGCTAACATGTTGAATAGTAATGAGATTGGGATAGGGACGTTGCCGTGCGAAGAAAAACTTAGCTGATGTTCTCTTTTGTAGGAGTAACGTAGGTGCGGTCGATCACCCAACGATCGCCGTTATGATACATGACGGCGGTGATGGTGATAGAGCGTCCGTTGAACGTGGCGGTGGAGGTCACTTTGGAGTAGGAACCGGACATTGCCGTGGCAACATATGAGATCGTCCCGCCGGACATGGAGGCTGTGCGTGTGGAGAATGATTTTGTTCCAAGAAACTCACCGAGACGGACCATCGAAAGATTCACACCTGTGCGGGCAAGCTGCTCGGCCTGAACTGAGTTCGCCACCGCTTCCACGGTGTGACTGTTCGTCCGTTCGACCTGATAAAAACCGACAAGGTAGTATCCGAGAATCAGATACACCCCTGACAGCATTATGATCTTTGATGAGCCCATGGTTCTTTCGTTGGTTTAATATCTGTATACAATATAGAAAGTACCCAGTACCCTTGCAAACAATTTCCTGTTAGATTCCTTTAATGTTTTCACCCAAAACCCTCTGTTTCGGGCGATTTTCGCCATTTTTGATTAGCAGACTTTTTAGTCTTTTGATATTTTTTTGATGTTACCGGAAATCAGAGTCATCGGTTAAGCTGAGTACGGTGCAGGTATATGAAGTGACCGTCAACGGCTGGCGATCAATGCCTGATCGATATCTGCAATGACATCATCCATGTGCTCCAATCCCACCGACACCCGGATAAGACCGGGAAGGATGCCGACCGCCATCCGCTCCGCATCGGAAAGTTTTGAATGCGTTGTCGATGCAGGATGCGTTGCGATGGTGCGTGAATCGCCGAGGTTCGCCGTGTGCGAGATCAGCTGCAGGGCATTGAGGAAATTCCTGCCGCGGTCCACTCCCCCTTTCACCGCGAACGTCACGATGCCGCCGCCGAGTTTCATCTGCTGTTTTGCCAATGCATGCTGCGGATGCGACGGAAGGAACGGATATTTCACCATCTCCACTTCCGGATGTCCCTGAAGATGAAGTGCGAGTGACAGTGCAGACGCGCAGTGACGTTCCATCCGCACCGCAAGAGTTTCGAGACTCTTCGACAGTATCCACGCGTTGAACGGCGAAAGAGAAGGACCGGAATGCCGCGCGAAGAACCGCACCTCCTTGATGAGATCCTTGCGTCCGAGAATGATTCCGCCGATGGTGCGCCCCTGTCCGTCGATGAACTTCGTTCCGGAATGGACCACCAGATCCGCGCCGAACGCCGCGGGCTGCTGCAGATACGGAGTGCAGAAGCAATTGTCCACGTTCAGCAGAACGTTATGCTTCTTTGCCAGTGCGCCGAGCCAGGCAAGATCGATCAGATCGAGCGCAGGATTGGACGGTGTCTCGACGAAGATCATCTTTGTATTCGGCCGGATGAGCGACTCCCACTGTTCCGGTTTGTCGATGTCCGCATACGTATGCGTGATGCCCCACTTCGGCAGGATCATGGTGAGGATCTGATGCGTGGAGCCGAAGACGGAACGGGAGACGAGCAGATGGTCGCCGCTCTTGAGCAGCGCTGCAAAACTGGTGAAGACCGCGGACATGCCGGACGCGGTGGCGATGCCGTCCTCTGTTCCTTCCAGCAGACACATCTTCTCCACGAACTCCGTGTTGTTGGGATTGGAGAAGCGTGTGTAGATGTTGCCGGGGACCTCGTCCGCAAAGAGCGCACGGGCCTGTTCCGCATCATCGAAGACGAAACTGGAGGTCATGTACAGCGGCACGGAATGTTCGCGGAGCGGCGTGCGGGGGACCTGGGTGCGGACAGCGTTGGTCTCGAACTTGCGTTGTTTGGACATGATGCGGTCTCCGAATCGGTGGTTCAATGTTGCCGCGCACGTATCATCAGACCGTGCGGACAATGTTGGCATAATTCATAGAACGGTTCGCGGCTAAACTGCGGTGCGGGGTTGTGCCCCGGTTGAGGCTTCCGTTGGTTCAGTGAATCTTTCTTGCTGTGATGTGCCGTGCATGCTCTTTCTGTTGAGTGACCGCCGCAATCGCACCGTCAGTTTCAGCCGCCGAAGCGTGTAACAGTCGAGAGAGGGACGATGACCGTGGTGTGCTGCTTCGGCTGATGCTGCCCCTTAGGCCACACGATCGTCCGATCGTTTTTTCCCGTATCACCTGCCGTCTGGTGATGGAGTGCCGTAACATCAGAGTGCTGAGTTGCCATGTTCGCACTGTGCCGGTCGAAGAAATATACCGATTTTGAGGATTTGTTTTCGATAAAATTGTTGTTACTTTCTGCATACACGTATGAAAACTTCGAATAAGAATCTCTTCATTGCGGTCGCCGGGAACATCGGCGCGGGAAAATCTTCCCTTACCCGCATGCTTGGCGAGCGCTTCAACTGGAAACCGTACTTCGAATCGGTCGAGGACAATCCGTACCTCTCCGATTTCTACGGCGACATGAACCGCTGGTCGTTCCATCTGCAGATGTACTTCCTGGCCAACCGCTTTAAGAGCCACAAGGAGATCGTGGAATCGAACAAGTCGGTCATCCAGGACCGCTCCATCTACGAGGATGCGGAGATCTTCGCCAAGAACCTGCATATGATCGGCAAGATGGACCAGCGGGACTACGAGAATTACGTCTCCCTCTTCCATGTGATGATGGAATATCTGAAACCCCCGGATCTGATGATCTACCTCCGTTCCACGGTGGACACGCTGGTATCGCAGATCAAAATGCGGGGACGGGATTACGAGCAGGGGATACCGAGGGAATACCTGGAACAGCTGAACGGACATTACGAGGAGTGGATCGGTTTCTACAAATCCGGACCGCTGCTCATCATTGAAAGTGACCCGCTGGATTTCGTCCACCGCCCTGCCGATTTCGAGTTCATCGTGAACGAAGTGAAGCAGTCCCTTCCGCAATTGCAGCTGTTCGATACCTGAGCGTGATGCCGAGGTACCACGAACCCCCGTTCCGGCTTGCCGGTTCGGGGGTTCTTTTTTTTCCATCAGCCGTATCGCACCGACCCCTGAGCATCACCCCTGCGCACCATCCGCCGGCGGGGGGCAACGGTGAGACGAACGTTCACTGTTTCGCGCTCAGCATCCTGTCATAGACTTTGCGGTCCAGCACCAATGCTGCGGCGGACTGCGCCTGATGGTCACCCGCCAACGCCAGCCGGGACCGCGCCTTCTCCCCTCCGTAACGGGAGTTCAATTCCTCGGTCAGTTCGGCGCGGATCTCATCGGCGGACCGGGTGAATGCATTCAGCTTCTCGCTATGCACCCGGGCGATGAGCGCGTCCAGTGCCTGCAGTGATTGCTTGCTGTAGTTCTCCCGTTCCATCTGTCCCTTCAGGTCGTTCAGTTTCTGTTCCGACGGTTCCACATATTCGAACTTCTTCTCTGCGAGGAATTGCTCGAATGCCTTCATGACGGCCGGTGTCACCGTCAGGTCTCCTTCTGCCGCGGGACGCTCCGCTGTATACCGGGTCGCGAATTTGAAGAACATCGCCTTGCGCAGCAGTTCGGTGACGTACTCGCTGCGCTGCTCCTGCACGATGATAGAATCGGGAGAGATGCCGCCGAGTTCCTTCACGATACGCCCGCGCGCGGTACGGAACTCACGCTTGAGACTGTCCGGTGTGATGGTGAAGACCCCCTCTTTGTTCCGGTGGAGGTAATCGATCTCCTGGATGCTCCGGCCGCTCGGCGTATAGTACCGTGCGGTGGTCATCTTCATGGAAGCCGCATGGTTCAGCGGAACAACGGTCTGCACAAGTCCTTTGCCGAACGAACGCTCGCCGACGATCACACCGCGGTCCAGGTCCTGCACTGCACCGGCAACGATCTCGCTGGCGCTGGCGCTGTTCTTATTCACGAGCACCGCCAGAGGGATATCGGCTGCGACCGGTTCTTCCATCACGGTGAACTTCTGTTCGCCGCCGCTCTTCCGTCCTCGCGTCGTGACGATGGTACTCCCGGCCGGCGCGAACTTACTGACGATCTCCACTGCTGCTTCGAGCAGTCCTCCGGGGTTATCCCGCAGGTCGAGCACGATCCCCTTCACGTTCCCTTTCGCTTTGAACTCCTTCACTGCCTGCCGCACCTCTTCCCCAGCACGGGAGGAGAAGCGGTCCAGTTTGATGTATCCGACGCCGTCACGGATGAACCCGGAATACGAAACATTGCTGACGCGGATCTGCTCCCGCACCAGTGTGAACTCGATCGGCTCTTTCGTTCCCTCGCGTTCTACCGTAATGCGGACCGTTGTTCCCGGCTCCCCGCGCACACGGAACCGCGCACTGTCCGGGTCCGAACCGGAGACACTCTTTCCGTCCACCGCGATGATGCGGTCGCCGGTCTTCACTCCTTGTTTCTGAGCGGAGTATCCTTCCGTCGTCGAAAGGACGGTGATGACACTGTCCCGCACACCGATGGAGACGCCGACACCGCCGTACTGGCCGTACTTGAGCATATCAACATCCTCTTCCTCCCTGCCGGAGAGATAGACGGTGTAGGGATCGAGCGTGCCGAGCATGCCGTCGATACCGGAGCGCATGAACTTCTCCGGATCCACCTCGTCCACATAATTCGCAACGATCTCCTTGTAGACCCGTCCGAAGATGTCGATGTTCTGACCGATCTTCTGGTAGACATTATCGTATGCCGTGAAGCCGAGCGTGATGAGTGCTGTGAGTATGATGCCGAGCGAAACGGTGCGTTTTTTCATTCTTCCTGTCCGGTGTGCGTGAGTGTTCGGTCTGTCTGTATTGTCTTTAGACGAAATATAGAAAAGATTGTTCACTGTTGCTGATATCGCTGCACAGAGCATCGTGATCCCCGCAGCCGATCAGCGATACGGGCGGCGGCCATCAGCCGATCGAATTCGGACCGAGAAATCCACCTTGCTATTCTTCGGATTTCTCCGAACTTTTGAGCATCGCATTTTTATATCACCTTTCCGGACGGCCATGAAGATCCTATCCTCGTTACTCCTAGCCCTTCTCATTACTCTGCCGCTGATCGGCCAAACGAACGTCAGCGGGAACATCACTGTGAACACCACCTGGGGTATCCAGGGAAGTCCGTACATCGTTGCAGGGAATGTCGGCGTGCCGACAGGGCTGACGCTGACGATCGCGCCGGGCGTGACGGTGAAATATGCCGGCGCATTCCAGATCTTTGTAAAAGGCAATGTGATCGCCGTCGGGAAAAAGGATTCGGTCATCACCTTCACCGGCACCACACCGATGGTGAACTCGGGGGCGACCCATCTGAAGTTCGAAGGAGCGAACCTGTCGGCATCGAAGCTTCAGTATGTAACGATGGAATATGCCTTCAAATCGATCCGTGTAGGCGAAGAATCGGAACATAACCAGCGGCCGAAGAACACCGGAACGCTCACGGTGGACAACATCCGCGCAACGGAGGCGGATATCATCACCGCCGGATATGAGACGACGGCAAAACTGGTGATCACCAACGGTGACTTCCGGTCGATGAACGTGCTTGGCCAATACCCCCTCAGCGAACCGATCGAGATCCGTTCCTCGGTCTTCAACAACTGCATGGTCACGTCCGATGCGTACAATTACGGGATCCGGATCGACAGTTCGCGGATGTTCCAAACATCGGTCCTGAGCAGCTGCTGCGGTTCGAACGTGAGCATTTTGAACAGTCTGCTCTACCGCTGCTCTTTGATCTCGGGAGATTATGCTCCTTTCACTATCGAGAATTCCAGACTCATTGAGATGTCCTTTGCGATACAGAACGGGACCGTTGATGTGAAGAACAGCATCATTACGTTGGGAGATTCGGCAACGGCAACATATTCGCTCAACCGCGGATCATTCATCCAATCCCAGATGATCGGCGCTGCTCCCGCGAGCGGTTGGAATTTCCATAATGCCAGCACCATGCAGCCGGTGACCATCATGCATTCGCTCTTCTACCGCAGCACAAACGGACTGATATTCACATCGGTCTTTGATTCTCTCGTGACCATGGACCACAATAATTTCATCGAACCGCGAGGATATGCTGCGGAGAATCGTACGCCGCACACCATGACGATTGCGAATAACTATTGGGGGACCACACATCCCGACTCCATCGCTGCTCATCTCTTTGATGAGAATGATGATCTCTCCTCGGGGAAGATCTTGACCCACCCGATCCTGACGGAACCCGACTTGCTTGCGCCGATCTCTCCCCCTTCGGCGGTCACGAAAACACTCATCGGCGGGACGGTGTATCTTTCCTGGAATGCGAACAAGGAGCGAGACCTGGCGGGTCACCGGCTCTACGCCAAGAATTTTACCGGGTACTCCTTCCTGAGCAGTGTGTCCGCCGGGACGATGACTGTCGCATCACTGCCCGAAGCAACTCTCAGCGATACCATCGGCGTCACAGCATACGACTCTGAAGCCGACGGAGCGCGGGACCAGTTCGAAGGGAGGGAAAGCTGGTATTCGCTGGCGGAGAATGGAGCTTCGCTTGGTGTGCCGGGGATCCCGCTGCTTCGGTACCCTGTTGACGGATCGGTCGGGCTTCCGCTATCAATGGACCTCCGGTGGGATCTGACGGACCGTACGGAACGGTATCACGTACAGCTGTCCGCTGATTCAGCCTTTGCCTCTCTGCTGATCAACGACTTAACAGTGAAAACACTGACAAAGGAAGTTGGGACATTATCGGCCAATACACGATACTACTGGAGGGTGAGAAGCCTTAATCCTCAGCTTGCCGGTTCATTTTCACAAACGAATTCGTTTGTTACACTCTCAGCACCGGCTGCGCCAGAACTTTCTCTGCCGCTCAACGGCGCCAGTATCGGGCAGGACGAGATCCGTTTCGCATGGAGACGATCGTCGCCTCATGAGACATCCTATCGGCTGGAGGTGGGAACCGACTCCTCGTTCGTGTCCGGCATGAGTCTCATCGACTCGACCATCACGGACACATCCCGCTCGGCACTGGTACAGAAACAATCCGCCGCGATCACGTACTGGTGGAGAGTGCGGGGACGGAATGAAGCCGGCTCGGGCCCCTTCAGCACACCCCGTTCATTCCTGCGGCTGACCACCACTGTGCCCGGGGCATCTACTCCGCTTCCGTCCAAGTATGCATTATTGCAGAACTTCCCCAATCCCTTCAATCCCGTGACATCGATCTCGTATGACATCCCATTGCGGAGCCATGTGACGCTGACCGTGTATTCACTGTTGGGAGAATCCGTCGGTACGCCGGTGCGGATGATGCAGGAAGCCGGAAGATACACCGTCCCGTTCGACGGCACAGGGCTTTCAAGCGGTATCTACTTCTACCGGATTCAGGCCGGTTCGTTCGTCAGGACCGGAAGGATGGTCCTGACAAAATAGAACCTTTGTATCGATAAAATTGTTATTTTAGTATCGATCATACCATCAATCCAACGGGAGGAAGAATGAAACTCGAAGCAAAAGTCCAAAAAGCGATGAACGAGCAGGTCAACAAAGAGCTCTATTCATCCTATCTGTATCTCTCCATGTCCGCCTGGTGCGAATCGGAAGGATATCCCGGCTGCGCGAAGTGGCTCGGCATGCAGAGCAGTGAAGAGCGTGAACACGCCATGAAGATCTACCACTTCATCCATGAACGCGGCGGCCGGGTGGAACTTGCAGGGATCGACACCCCGAAGAGCGACTTCAAGGATCTGACGCAGCTGTTCACCATGGTGCTGGAACATGAGCGGAAGGTGAGTGCTTCCATCACCGCTCTGTATGAAACGGCGATGAAGGCGAACGACTACGCAACGCAGATCATGCTGCAGTGGTTCATCACGGAACAGGTGGAGGAAGAGAAGAATGCGAACGAGATCGTGGACCTGCTGAAGAAAGTAGGAGAATCGCCGGTGAGCCTGCTGATGTTCGACCGTCAGCTCGGCACACGTGCCGCAGGTTGACAGTATCACTCTTTTCGTGAATCATCGAACGCCGTCCTTTGCGACGGCGTTCGTGTTCCTCTCCGATACCCTCCCGCCGACGGAATGAACAACCCGGTCTCTCCTCATACCGATACAAAAAGTCATCGATGCACGAATTTCCTGCAGCCTTATCGGACCGTCCTCCCTTTTGCTCACCATCGGCGCAGCAGGGACGTGGGTGTATAAAAAGCAGCGAACGCTGATGATTCTTCCCTACAATAAGGACCAAAGGGACCGA
>JAVBYA010000503.1 GCA_030824295.1 Bacteroidota bacterium | reverse complement strand
GGGATTCATCGCGCGCGTTAAATTTCGCAAGGGGTTCTTTTGCTTCTTTTCTTGCCCCGTCAAGAAAAGAAGGGTTTCAGTTTTATTGTTTTCTTATGAACGAACTGAATTGTTTTATCATTGAATGAAAAAAAGGACGACACCCTCGCGGAAGCGGGACCATGTTGCATTGACGGTGAAGAAGGATGTCGCCTTCCGCGGGAAGTCCGCCGGATTCGAGGAATGGGAGTTCGTCCATAACGCACTGCCGGAGATCGACCGCTCGGAGATCGACACATCGGTGATGTTCCTCAACAAGAAGCTCTCGTTCCCGCTGATGGTCTCCTGTATGACCGGCGGTTACCCGGAAGCAGAACGCATCAACCGGAAATTGGCGGAAGCGTGTTCGGAGTTCGGTCTTGCGATGGGAGTCGGAAGTCAGCGGCAGGCATTGGAGGACCGCACGTATCACTCCTCATTCACCGCTGCCCGTTCCGCCGCACCGTCCATCCCGCTCGTCGGGAATATCGGTGCGCCGGAAGTGGCAAGGATGAAGGATTCATCGGACGCGCTGCGTCTGGTGGAATTGATCGGGGCGGATGCATTCACCGTCCATCTCAATCCGCTGCAGGAATTCCTGCAGCCCGAAGGGAATACGAATTTCCGCGGCGTGCTGAACGGCATCGCGATGCTCGTGCGCTCACTCCCGGTACCGGTGATCGTCAAGGAGATCGGCGCCGGCATCTCGGCGGATGTGGCGCTCCGGCTGACCGAAGCCGGCGTACGGTACATCGATGTGGCCGGTGCCGGCGGAACAAGCTGGGCCGGCGTGGAGATCCTCCGCCGCGCGAAGAACGATCGGCAGCAGTGGGATCCGTTGTGGGACTGGGGTATCAGGACCACCGATGCGCTCCGGCAGGTGGTTCCGCTCAAAGCATCCGTACCCGGACTCACCGTCATCGGCTCCGGCGGCATCACTTCCGGTATGGATTGTGCCAAAGCGATCGCGCTCGGCGCGGACTTGACCGCCGCCGCCCGTCCGTTCATCAAAACGCTGATGGACGATGGTGAGAAAGCACTGCACCTGAAATTGAAACAATGGATCGGCGAATGCACCGCAGTGATGTTCCTCACCGGAGCCCCGACGATCGAATCGCTGAAACGATCGAATGCATTGGTGAAAAAACAATAGAGCATTCACCACAGAGGAAAAACACTCACGCAAAGCCGCAAAAAAGATAGAAAACGAACCACGAAGACACAAAGACACGAAAGAGAAACATTAAGCAAATAAGCCTTCGACGTCATTCTGAGCGAGCCGGCATCTGACGAGGTTGCGAGTGAAGAATCTGCCTGGTACAAAAGAGCATCACCACGGAGCCACAGACAAATTGTAGAATTGAGAAATTGTAGAAATATAGAATTGCTGGCGGAAAAAGAAAGAGAACGAGAACAGAAGGAACCGTCATTCTGAACGAGCCGTCATTTGACGAGATTGCGAGTGAAGAATCTGCCTGGCGCAAAAGAGCATCACCACAGAGCCACAGACAAATTGTAGAATTGAGAAACTGTAGAAATGTAGAATTGTTGGTGGCGGAAAAAGAAAGAGAACGAGAACAGAAGGAACTGTCATTCTGAGCGAGCCGGCATTTGACGAGATTGCGAGTGAAGAATCTGCCTGGCACAAAAGAGCATCACCACAGAGCCACAGAGGTCACAGAGGAAAAAAAGGAAGCGTTCGAGAAAGATATAATCGTAACCCGGTAGGTCGGCATTCATGCCGACACCATATTAAAACACACCGCAGAGCACGCAGAGCACGCAGAGCACGCAAAGAACAAAGAGAAAAGTTAGAACCGCTCAAGAAGTATTCGATGAAGCTCAAACACCACTGTCATTCTGAGCGAGCCGGCATCTGACGAGATTGCGAGTGAAGAATCTGCCTGGCACAAAAGAGCTTTTACCACAGAGGCACGGAGCCACAGAGGTCACAGAGAAATAAAGGGAAGCGTTCGAGAAAGATGCTACCGTAGCTCAGTGGGCCGGCGTTTACACCGGCAAAAGTATTAGAGAACACAAACGAAAGAAATTGTATGACGGGATGTCATCCCGTCCAAGCAAGCAGACAAGGACGTTGACCTACTCTTGCGAGTCGGTCCAAACATCTCCAGACCGTTCCACCAACGCAATTATGAACATCTACGAAAAGAAATACCAGCGCTACAAATCGATCATCGATCAGAAGATGCGCTCCAGCATCCGGAAGAACGAACCGGTCTCGCTCTACGATCCGATGAAGTACGTCCTCTCCGCCGGCGGTAAACGCATCCGCCCGCTCCTCATCATCCTCTCCTGCGAAGCGGTCGGAGGGACGATGAACGAAGCGGTGAACGCCGCCGTGGCGATCGAGGTGCTGCATAACTTCACGCTCGTGCACGACGATATCATGGACAATGCCGAATCGCGCCGCGGACGCGCGACCGTGCATGTGCGGTGGGACAGCAATGTGGCCATTCTCGTCGGTGATGAGCTCGTGGCGCTCGCCTACCGCGAACTCCTCCGCACCCGCTCAAAAGCGATCGCGCAGGTGGCGGATGTCTTTACAGAAGGCGTCGTGGAAGTGTGCGAAGGACAAGCGTACGATAAGGAATTCGAACTGATGCACGATGTGTCGGTGGAGGATTATCTGCTGATGATCGCCAAGAAGACCGGCAAGCTCTTCTCCGTTTCGTCCGAGATCGGCGCCCTCATCGGCGGCGGGACGGAACGCGAGATCCGCGCGCTCCGCTCCTTCGGTACGCTCATCGGACGCGCATTCCAGATCCAGGACGACCTGCTGGATGTGGTGGCGGACGAGAAGGAGTTCGGCAAGACCATCGGCGGCGATATCGTGGAAGGGAAGAAGACCTTCCTGCTCATCCACGCCTACGAGCGGGCGCAGGGGAAGGACAAGAAATTCATCCAGAGTATCATCAAGAACAAAGGGACCTCCCGAAAGAACGTACCGCAGGTGAAGGAACTCTACCAGCGGCTCGGGGTGCTGGACCTTGCCAAACAGTCCATTGAAAAGGATATCCGCCAGGCGAACCTCCAGCTGGAGAAATTACGCGACACTCCGGCCCGTGCCATGCTCCTCTGGTTCTCCAATATGGTGTTGAACAGACAGTTCTGAACCTTTCTGACCTATGATCGAAAAAGAAGTCACGATAAAGAACCGCGCAGGGCTCCACACTCGACCCGCCGCAGCATTGGTGAAACTGGCGGCGCAGTTCCGCTGCGAGTTCTTCATCTATAAGGACGGGTTCGAGATCAACGGCAAGAGTATCATCGGTGTGATGACCCTCGCTGCGGAACAAGGTTCCACCCTCGGCCTGAAATTCGACGGCGAGGACGAAGAGAAAGCGATGGCCGCTGTGGTCGGTTTATTCGAACGCGGCTTCGACGAAGTCTGATCGATCGGTTGCTCTTCATTCATCATTCATAATTCAATATTCTCTTTTGTCTTTAAAGTCTGAAATAGTATTGCACGGCATCCCCGCCTCTCCCGGCATTGTGACCGGACGTGCCTACGTTGTGGCCAAACAGGCGCCGCGTGTGGAAGAGAAGGCCATTGCCGAGACCGAAGTGACGCTGGAACTGGAACGTCTGCAGCACGCGCTGGAGAAGTCCGAACGCGAACTGCAGAAGATCCTCCAGCTCACCGAGCAGAAGGTGGGAAGCCAGAAAGCGAAGATCTTCGAAGCGCAGATCATGATCCTGTCGGACAATGTGCTGTTCGATTCCATCCGCAAACGGATCTCGCGGGACCTGCGCAGCGCGGAGTATGTAGTGCACCGCGAGATCTCCAAGTACCAGCAGGTGATGATGAACTCGTCGGACGAGTACATGCGTGAACGGGCGCACGATGTGGAGGATGTGAAGAACCGCGTCATCCGGAACATCCAGCAGGACAAGCTGATCTCCCGCTTCGACGAGAGCTCCATTGTCATCTCCGAGATCCTCACCCCGGCCGATACGATCCTCTTCAGCCGGAACGACGTGCTCGCGTACGCCACGGATATGGGAGGCGTCACCTCGCACGCCGCATTGCTCTCCCGTTCGCTCCATATCCCTTCTGTTGTGGGACTCAAGGAGATCACCAAGCTCATCACCTCCGGCGATATGATCATCGTGGACGGTTACACCGGCACGGTCATCATCCATCCCACCGAAGCGACCATCGCGCGCTGCAACGAACGGAAAGAGGAACACCTCCAGTTCGAAACACAGCTCAAAGAGATCCGCGATCTTACTGCACAGACCACGGACGGGAAGATCGTCCAGCTCTGCTGCAACATCGAATTCAGCGAAGAAGCGCTCAACGTGCATGCGCAGGGCTCCAACGGCATCGGACTCTATCGTACGGAAGGACTCTTCCTGCGTACGGAGAACTATCCGAGCGAGGAGGAGCAGTTCGAGGAGTACAAGGCCATCGTCGAGAAAGCGCGTCCCCATAAAGTGGTGATGCGCACGCTCGATATCGGCGGGGATAAGGTCGTCTCCAACACCAGCAGCGAGGAGAATCCGTTCCTCGGCTGGCGCGGTATCCGTGTGCTGCTGGATATGCCGGATGTGTTCCAGACGCAGCTTCGCGCCATGCTTCGTGCAAGCGCCTTCGGCGAGGTCTGGATCATGCTCCCGATGATCTCCGGGGTGAAAGAGATCCGCCGTGCGAAGGAGAGTCTGGAACAGGCGAAGAAGGAGCTCCGCTCCAAAGGGATCGCGTTCGACGAGAATGTGCGCATCGGCGCAATGATCGAGGTCCCCTCCGCCGCCGTCCTGGCAGGGGAGATCGCGCAGGAGACCGATTTCCTCAGTATCGGCACGAACGACCTGATCCAATACCTGCTGGCGGTGGACCGCGGGAATGAGAACGTCTCCTCGCTCTATCAGGAGTTCCATCCGGCAGTGATCAAGACCATCCGCTTCATCATCATCGAAGCGCACCGCGCCGGCAAGACCGTCAGCATGTGCGGCGAGATGGCCGGCGATCCGATGGCGGTGCTGCTGCTGATGGGTCTCGGGCTGGATGAGTTCAGCATGACCCCGTATGTGCTGCCGGAGATCAAGAAGATCATCCGCTCCGTCTCCTATCAGGAAGCCGAAGAGATCGCCCGCCGCGTGCTGGAAATGAAGACCGAGGACGATATCAAAGATTTCCTCCGCGTGAATCTCCATACCATGGTGCCGGAATTGTTGATAGAATAGAGCAGCTGTCAGTTGTCAGCTATCAGCTATCAGTAAAAGCCGACACCACGGAGCCACAGAGGACACAGAGGAAAAAGGGAAGCGTTCGAGGAAGGTACAGCTGCAGCTCGGTAGGTCGGCATTCATGCCGACACCTTGGTAAAAACACACCGCAGAGCACGCAAAGAACGCAGAGAAGAAGTGGAAATGCTCGAGAAAGGTTCGATGCAGCTCAAACAGCACTGTCATTCTGAGCGAGCCGGCATCTTGTGTGAATGCGAGTGAAGAATCTGCTTGATACAAAAGAGCATTACCACAGAGCCACAGAGTACACAGAGGAAAAAGGGAAGCGTTCGAGGAAGGTACAGCTGCAGTTCGGTAGGTCGGCATTCATGCCGACACCTTGATAAAAATACACCGCAGAGCACGCAAAGAACGCAGAGAAGAATTGGAAATGCTCGAGAAGGGTTCGATGCAGCTCAAACAGCACTGTCATTCTGAGCGAGCCGGCATGCGACGTGAATGCGAGTGAAGAATCTACTTGATACAAAAGAGCATCACCACAGAGCCACAGAGGACATAGAGGAAAAAGGGAAGCGTTCGAGGAAGATATGGCTGCAGCTCGGTAGGTCGGCATTCATGCCGACACCTTGATAAACACACACCGCAGAGCACGCAATGAACGCAGAGAAAAATTGGAACCGCTCGAGAAGGGTTCGATGCAGCTCAAACAGCACTGTCATTCTGAGCGAGCCGGCATCTTGTGTGAATGCGAGTGAAGAATCTGTCTGGCACAATAAAAGCGACATTAGGGTAATGAGTTCTATCGATTTTTAGGTTTTGATCGCTTGCTCTTGTCTGTCATCTAACAATCTGAAATCTGTCATCTGATATTTTGTAATTTGATAATCTGTAATCTTGTTTCACTTTTACCTTTTAATCCAGTATCAAGTATCCAGCATCAATTCAAGCTTTTCATAAATACCCAATCCAGCAACGTATCTTTTTTTATCATATGAACTCTCTTATTGCAAAACATGATCCTAAAGGAATGAGAAATCTCATTCTTACATTTCCAATTCAGGCGACCGAGGCCGTCTCCATCGGCAATGCCGCCACCATCAAACTGAAGACCGCGAAGATCCAGAACATCGTCATCACCGGACTCGGCGGTTCTGCCATCGGCGGGGACCTGCTCCGCGCGTACCTGGCGGACAAGTGCGCCGTACCGGTCATCGTGAACCGTCACTATTACTTCCCGGACTACGTCGGCAAGAACACGCTCGTCATCGTCTCCAGCTATTCCGGCAACACGGAGGAGACCGTAGCGGCGTACAAGGATGCGGTGAAACGCAAAGCAATGATCTTCTGTATCACTTCCGGCGGTGAAGTGGAGAAGATGGCGAAGAAGCACAAACATCCGTACATCAAGATCCCGGGCGGACTTCCCCCGCGCGCCGCGCTCGGCTACTCGTTCTTCCCGACGCTCATCGCATTGAGTAAGCTCGGCTTCATCAAGGACCAGAAGAAAGAGATCAAAGAGACCCTGGCGCTGCTGCAATCCCTCTCGGCCCGCTATGCGGACCACAACGCGGCGGACAATCAGGCGCTGAACCTTGCCAAAACTCTGCACGGCAAACTGCCGCTCATCTATTCCGGTGCGGATAAGTTCGATACGGTCAACACGCGCTGGCGCGGACAGATCACCGAGAATGCCAAGACGCTCGCGTTCGGTCATGTCTTCCCGGAACTGAACCATAATGAGATCGTCGGCTGGGAAGTGCTCACCGGACTGATGAAACAGATGCACGTCGTCATCCTGCGCGACAAAGAGGACTACAAACGCATACAGCTCCGGATGGAGGTCTCGAAAGGGATCATCGCACCGCTGGCGGACGGCATTACGGAAGTGTACACCGAAGGGAAGTCCCTCCTGGCCCGCACCTTCTCGCTGCTGTATCTGGCGGACTGGGTCAGTTTCTATCTTGCCATGCTCAACGGCGTCGACCCGAGCCCGGTCAAGAAGATCGACTTCCTGAAAGAGGAACTGGGAAAGGTGAAATGATGCAGTGACCGGTCGGTCATTGATAGATAAGAACAACACTGCAGCACGGGGAATACTCGTGCTGCAGTTGTTTTTTAAAGATAGATAGGATTATCAGTGAACCGATAGTTGAGAACTGAATGGTACTGTCACCCTCTTGACGATTGTTCAGTTGCAACTTTCCCCGCCAAGATGTAGTTTCCTGTATGCGTCGCACGGTGCTCATCATAGCGTTGACGGCCGCAGCGGTCCTTCCGGCCGCCGCCCAATATTTCTCCTTCGGTCATAACAAGGTGCAGTACACCGAGTTCGACTGGCAGATCCTCCGCACCGAGCATTTCGACATCTATTATTATCCGGAAATGAAGGAACTCGCCCAGCAGGGGGCTTTCTTCGCCGAAGAGGCGTACTCCCAGCTCCAGGTCCGGTTCAATCACTCCGTTATCCGGCGCATTCCGCTCATCTTCTATTCGTCTCCTCTCCATTTTCAGCAGACCAATACCACCGGCGGCTTCATCCCGGAAGGGGTCGGCGGTTTCTTCGAGTTTCTGAAAGGACGCGTCGTCATCCCGTCCGACGGCTCCCTTTCCCGCTTCCGCCATGTGATTCGTCACGAGCTGGTGCATGTGTTCATGCACAGCAAAGTCTCCCGCGTATTGATGGACCATCGGCTTCCTTATGACCGCATGCCGCCCCTCTGGTTCACCGAAGGACTCGCGGAGGTCTGGTCCACGCACCCGGACGATCAGTCCGAGATGCTTATCCGCGACGCCGTGCTGAACAACTACATTGTGCCGCTGCAGAATATGGAGGCGATCTACGGTACGTTCCTGATGTACAAGCAGGGACAGTACATCCTGAAGTACATCGAAGAGACGTACGGCGAGGAGAAACTGCTCCTGCTCATGGAGAATTTCTGGAAGAGCACATCGTTCAACGAGGTGATGAAAGCGACCATCGGGAAATCGTACAAGGAGCTGGACGAGGAATGGATCTACGCTTTCAAGAAACGGTACTATCCGGTCCTGGCCGATGCCGATTTCACCAGCCGCATCGCCTCCGCCGTGGTGAAGAAAGGCTTCAACACCAAGCCGCTCTACTTCCGGAACGATTCGCTCCGGCAGCTGCTCTTTATCGGCAATCATACCGGCTATACCTCCATCTATCGGACGAACCTGGATGCGAAGAACGATGAGGAGCGGGAGCTGATCCAGGTGGTGGAAGGGGAGAAGAGCGACGAGTTCGAATCGTTCCATGTCTTCCAGAGCAGGATGGACATCACCCGCAATGGACTCCTTGCGTTCGTGACGAAGAAAGGGGAGACCGATGCGCTCCATCTGTACGATATCCTGGAGAACCGGCTGGTGCGGACGCTCCAGTTCTCCGGTCTCGTCGTCTATGCTTCGCCCAACTGGTCATCGGATGATACGAAGCTCGTCTTCGCTGCGAGCGATAAGGCGGGACGGATGGACCTGTACACGTACGACCTGTCGCGCGAGGAGCTGAAGCGCATCACCAACGATCCGTACGATGACCGCGATCCGGTCTGGACGCCGGACGGTCAGGCGGTCATCTTCAGTTCGGACCGTACGCCCGATCCTTCCGGTGAGACGTACAATCTGTTCAAGGCGGACGTCTCCGGCGGTGCGGTCACCGCTGTCACCGACGGCCGCTACAATGCCTATGCACCATCCTACTCGCCGGACGGGAAGTATCTTACGTACACTTCCAACATCGACGGCGCGCAGAACATCTGGGCGCTACCCGCTGCGTCGGTCGGCGTGCCGGGCTCCCGCGCGGTGCAGGTGACCGATTTCACCGGCGCGCTCTTCGATCCCCATTGGACGGACAAGGATGAGCTGCTCTTCTCCGGCTTCGAGAATTACAGCTTCAAGATCTACTCGCTCTCCCGCGTCTCCGCGCGCATCGATTCCGCACGTCAGTCGGTCCGGATGGAACTTCCGGCAACAGCGAATTCATGGGTGCCCAAACTCATCGATACCGATTCCACCGTGAAGTTCGAGCCGTACATGGGGGAATATTCGCTGGATATCGCACAGAGCCAGGTCTCGACCGATCCGATCTTCGGTACGGCGGGAGGAGCGGCGCTGGCGGCAAGCGATGTGCTCGGCAACGATCAGTATCATTTTCTGCTCTACAATAACGCGCAGGTGTCGGACGAGTTCCTCGGCAGTTTCAATCTTGCAGTGACGCGCGTTTCCCTCGGCCAGCGGATGAACTACGCCACCGGCATCTTCCATTTTGCCGGCCGCCGCTACGACCTGACCGATCCGGACCTCTATTATTATGAACGGAATTTCGGCGGCTATTTCGTGCTCAGCTATCCGCTTTCTAAATTCCAGCGCGTCGAATCCGGCATCAGTCTGAGCAATTCGGACAAGGACAATTACCTGTCGCTCCGTCCGCGCAAGGCGCTCATTCTCTCCAATTCCGTCACGTTCGTCCACGACAACTCGCTCTGGATGCAGACCGGTCCGATCGACGGTTCCCGCTTCATCGCCACGCTGGCATATACGCAGGATGTGCAGTACGGCAATGTGGGATACTACACCGCCATCGCCGATGCACGCTTCTATCATAGGATCAGCGAACGGTCGGCATTCGCTTCCCGTTTCATGCTCACGCTGAACGAGGGAGAGGAAGCGCGCCGCTTCTTTATGGGAGGGAGCTGGGACATGCGCGGATACTACCGCTTCTCCATCCGCGGCAAGCGGATGTGGTTTACCAGTCACGAGTTCCGCTTTCCGTTCATCGATCAGATGAATCTGAAACTCCCGTTCATGAATCTCGGATTCGGTTCGTTCCGCGGCGCGGCATTCTTCGATGCCGGCTCCGCGTGGGACAACACGTATAAGGAAACGCTCGGCAGTATCGGCGGCGGTCTCCGCTGGAGCATCGGCGGATTCCTGGTGCTGCGGTACGACGTCGGCAAACGCATCACCGACGACCTGAGCAAGCTGCAGAAAGGTCTGTTCTACCAGTTCTTCTTCGGTTGGGATTTCTAGAATAAGAAACCTTGCGAAGGTTGAGTTGCATCTGCGTTGTAACCTTCGCAAGGTTTTCTAAATGTAGCCGCGATGGTTCATCGCGGCTCACTAAAACTTTGGCGCAAGACCGGGACGGACCGTCCCAGCTACAGATATATTCGCTTCGTCACCCTGAAGAGCACCGTGCGCAAGAGAGTATCGGTGCGATTTCAGGGTCTGTCATAAAGATAGATTCCGGACGACCGCAGACAGGCCGTTGCCGGCGGTCTCCGGAATGACGTTGAAAGCTAATTTCCTTAAAGTTCCTCTTTCGTGCCTTTGTGTCTTCGTGGTTTGTTCTCTTTCTTTTCACGCCTTAGCGTGAGCGTTCTTTTATTTGTTGTTTCATTTTTATTATTATGACTCATTTTCTTCCATACCGATATTTCATTCTCCCGCCGCTGCTTTTCGCTGCATTGTTGTTGTTGCCGGGCTGCGCTTCGTTGCAGCGGTTCGGACTGACGCTCGATCCCGCATCCGCCGATGTGCCGATGTACGGACGCATACCGGAGCGTTCGTTCGATGCTTCCACCGTATTGACCTTCCCGATGACCGCTGCGTGGGAATACAACGCCGGCGCAGGATTCGGCAACAGCGCTCCGGTCATCGTCGGCAATACGCTCATCATCGGCACCATGCAGGGTGAACTGCATGCAGTGGATATCACGAGCGGAAAGAAGATCCGCTCCATGAAGACATTCTCTCCCATCTCTTCCTCCGCTGTCGTTTCCGGGAAGTTCATCATCGTCGGGAACGAAGGGGAAGAGGAGAACCTGCTCGGCATTGATACGGAGGAAGGGATCGTCCTGTGGCGCAGCAGCGCGGGGGGCATTGCCGCGTCGCCGCTGGCGGTGGGGGATATGGTCATCACTGCCGGGTTGGACGGTTCACTGCGCGCCTTCCGCACATCGTCCGGCCTTGAAGTCTGGAACACCGACACCGGCTCGCCGCTCCGCTCCGCCCCGTGTGCTTCCGGGGATGCGGTCTACTGCGCCAATACCGGCGGGATCGTCTCGGCCCACTCCGTTACGGACGGGAAGCAGCGCTGGTCGTTCCGCGCGAAGAACGGATTCTTCGCCGGACTCACATTTTCTGACGGTACACTCTATGCCGCCTCGCGCGATTCGAATCTTTACGTGCTTGATGCTGCGACCGGCGCGCTCCGTTACTCCATTCCCGCCGGCAGCATGCTGATGTCCGCACCGGCTGTGAGTAACGGTACGATCTATCTCACGGCGATGGATGGAACCGTCTCCGCCTACAGCGCAGCGGACGGTGTTAGGAAATGGACATTCACCGCTCGGAATGCAGTCAATACAACGCCAGCCGTTCTATCGAACGCACTGATCGTTACATCACTCGATGAATATATCTATGCGCTGTCACCGATGGACGGCACTGTTTTATGGAAGCAGCACATGGAGAGCAGGATCAAAACGTCACCGCTCGTCTGGAAAAATTCCCTCATAATCGCCGCAGAAGATAAGAATATCCACTGTTTCCGATGAAAAGTACTTCCTTTTCCCTTCCTTGACTTTCATCACAACACCCTCTATATTGACGCAGTCCTACCGCGCGCTCATTTACAAACGTCAATATTCTAATGGTGAAACCCATGGTGGAAGAAGTAGAAGTCCTTCGCAACGTCCCTATTTTCATGGAGCTCAGCGACAAAGACCTGGAGCATATCGCGGCGCTGGGTGTCCGGAAGAAGTATAAGAAGGGAAGCATCATCCTGCTGGAAGAAGAGACGGGCGCTGCACTCTTCGTCATCATCTCCGGCAAAGTGAAGATCGTCCGGATGGACGATGACGGACGCGAAGTGATCCTTTCCATCCTGGGCGAGAGCGACTTCTTCGGCGAGATGGCGATCCTGGACGGTTCCACCCGCTCCGCCAGCGTTGTTGCCACTTCCAAATCCGAACTTTTTATGATCCACCGCGGCGATTTCCTGAAATCGCTCACTGATTATCCCTCTGTTGCCATCGGCCTGCTCCGTGAACTGACCGGACGGCTCCGCAAAGCGGACGCACAGATCAAGAGTCTCTCCCTGAAGGATGCCGCAGGGCGTGTGGCGAACGTCGTCCTGCAGCTGGCGGACGATGTCGGGGTCTTCCGCAAAGGGAAGGTGGAGATCGACGAACTGCCGCTGCAGCAGGATCTGGCGAACATGGCCGGCACCAGCCGCGAGACCATCTCCCGCATGATCCACAAGTTCATCAAAAAAGGATTCGTGCAATTGCAGGGAAGCAAGCTCATCATCAACGATTACGAAAATTTCAAAACCCTTCACTCCTAATCCACTGCAGACGGTATGGCGATCAAAGCAGACATGCATATGCACACGACCTTTTCGGACGGTTTGTTTTCGCCGTACGAACTGATCAAGAAGTGCAAACAGCGCGGTCTGTCGGTGATCAGCATTACGGACCATGACAGCGTCGCCTCCTTTCCCGATGCCATCGAATACGGCAAAGAGTTCGGCGTGGAGGTCATCCCCGGCGTAGAACTGAGCGCACTGGTGGAAGAGAAGGATGTTCACATCCTCGGCTACTTCGTCGATTACACGAACCCCCGTCTGCTGGAATACCTGGAATTCTTCCGCCACGAACGGGTGAAGCGGGCCGAGCGCATCGTGGCGAAACTGAACAGCATCAACGTGCCGCTCCGGTTCGAAGCGGTCATGCAGCGCGCAGGAAAAGGGGCCGTCGGCCGTCCGCACATCGCCTCCGCCATGGTCGATCAAGGCTACATCGAAACGTACCATCAGGCATTCGAGAAATTCATCGGCAACGGCGGTCCGGCATACGAGAAGAAATTCCAGCTGACCATCACCGATGCCATCAAACTGATCTCCTCCTCCGGCGGGCTCTCCTTTCTGGCGCACCCCGGACGCTACACCACCGAAGAACTGCTCCATCACACCATCAAATCCGGTCTGGACGGCATCGAGGTCATCCATCCCTCGCACCAGCCGAGCCACACCGCATACTACCGCGGCGTGGTGAACGAGTACTTCCTGCTGGAGAGCGGCGGATCCGATTTCCACGGCGGAAAGAAGAACGATGATGAAGTGCTCGGTTCTTATTATATTGAAGAGGACCGGGTGAACATGATGAAGCACCGGCTCTTCTCCAATAACTCTTCCCACAAATAGAGGCGTTGATCCTGCAGAACATGGCTACCGAACGTTCCCCCCGCGTGTATGAAGGCGGCGTCAGTGCAGAAGGCAAGAAGTTCGCGATCGTTGTCAGCACATTCAATTCGACCGTAACGCAGAAGCTCCTGGACGGCGCGCTGCAGTGCTTCACCAAGCACGGCGCTCCGGAGGTGGATGTCTTCCGTTGTCCCGGCGCGTACGAGCTGCCGCAGGTCGCATCGCACATCACCCGGCAGAAGAAGTACGACGCGGTACTCTGCCTCGGTGCCGTGATCCGCGGCGAAACGCCGCATTTCGATTACATCTGCCAGGAATGCGCGCGCGGTATCGGGCGTGTGTCGTACGAACGGGGACTCCCCGTACTCTTCGGCGTGCTCACTACCGATACATTCGAGCAGGCCATGGAACGGGCCGGCGGCAGCGTCGGCAACAAAGGATACGATACGGCGCTCGGCGCCGTCGAGATGTCGAACCTGTTCTCTCAATCAATTCTCTAATCACAAGGAAACGACGGACCCTCTCATTGCTACCCTCTTCTATCAATCGGAATGAAAGGGGCTCCGTATGCGTGCTGGAATCGTTGGAATGAAGCGTCGTTTGCCGTTGTTTGTTGTTCTCCTCCTCTGGTGTCAGATCCCTGCGTTCGCCGGTATCGGCGACTGGAAGAATTATACGGACATGAAATCGGTCCGTGCAGTTGCCTCCCACGGCAATACCGTCTGGGCCGCCACTTCCGGCGGTGTGTTCCGGTTCGATCCTTCCGATTCCACCTATCTGAAACTCCTCAATTCGGACGGTCTCACCACGAACGATGCAACCGCCATCGCCGTCGATCCTTCCGGCCGCATCTGGATCGGCCAACAGTCCGGCAATGTGGACCTGTACGATCCCGCAAAGCGTCAGTGGCGCTCCATCACCGACATCGCACTCTCCGAGAAGACCAATAAGAAGATCACAGCGTTCCATCTGCGCGGCGACACGCTCTTCATCGGCACCGGTTTTGGGGTCGTTCTTTTCTCCGTCTCCCGTTTCGAGTTCATCGACACCTTCACCGGATTCGGTTCCGGTGTGTCGCAGCCGGTCGTTGCCGCCGTCCATCGGTTCCAGGGACGCATCTTTCTGGCGACCAACAGCGGCATCATCGCTTCCAAAACAGGTGCGGTGAATCTTGCCGATCCGTCCTCCTGGACCGTCGATCAGACCGTTGGTCTCTCCGCGAATGCCTTCGCAGAGTTCAACGGTTCGCTCTACGTCTCTTCCGCCACCGGACTCTACCGCCTGCAGAGCAACAGCTGGGGGACGGTGAACAACATCACCGCCGCCGTCCGCATCATCGTGCCGACCGATACGGGACTCGTCTACACCCAGGGCACCGATCTGAACATGATCCCGGCGTCCCCCGCAAATTTCAGTTCGCTCTCCGCATCCATTCCCGGAACGGTGACCGGCGGAACCATCACAGCGTCCGGTTCGGTCGTCCTCGGTATTACGGACAAGGGAATCGGTGCGATGAACGGCGCGTTGGTGTGGGAACTGTACGCACCGAACGGACCGAATTCCAATTCGTTCTATAAGATGGTGGTGGATCAGAAGGGGGACCTCTGGTCCGCTTCCGGCGGCCACACCGGCGGATGGGGATTCTACCGGTTCGATCGGAACCGTTGGACCAATTACACGACCGCGAATACACCGCTGCTTCTGACGAACGACTGTTATGCGGTCGCCGTCGGTCCGAACAATTCCAAATGGGTCAGCACCTGGGGAGAAGGCGCAGTGCTTGTCAATGATGCAGGGACCGTCGTGCGCCGCTTTGATTACACCTATCCCGGATTCACCGGCGTGATCCGTACCGGAAGCGGCGGCATTCCTTCGTACTCCGTCCCCTCCAAAGCCGCCATGGATGATTCCGGCAATGTGTGGCTCGCCGGCGTGTTCACCATTGACCGCTCCAAAACGTTATGGAAGATGCGTCCCGATTCTTCGTGGGAGGTCTATCCCGGACTTCCCGTTCCGATGGACAATGCGTTCATGTATGAGATCGTCATCGACCGGAACAATACCAAATGGTTCACCAACTCGCTCATCAGCCGTCAGGAATCGCCGGTGGTAGCGTACTACAATCCCCAGCGCTTCTCCAATACCTGGGGGACGATCACCGAGAGCGACGGAATGACCGATGACCGTGTGCAGGCCATCGCGCTCGATCAGCAGGGTGATATCTGGCTCGGCACCGGCGTCGGCATCACCATCATCAACGAACCGCTCAATCCCGTCCAGCGCATCTCCAAAGTCTTCGATTTCTCCGTGCGTGACCTCTTCATCAACTGCATCGCCGTCGACCCGCTCAATAACAAATGGGTCGGCACCTCGCGCGGCGTGTTCGTCATCGCGCCGGACGGTGTGCAGCAGCTGCAGCATTTCTCCGTGGAGAATACCGGCGGGAAACTGGTGGATAATAACATATTCTCCATCGCTATCGACGGGATCAACGGGATCGTCTATATCGGTACGGAAAAAGGTCTTTCCAGTCTGGAAATAGCCGCCGTCACCGCGAAAAACAGCTTCTCAACGATTGAACTTTCACCAAATCCGGTTTATCTTCCCAACCACCGTTCCGTGGAGATCCGGGGACTGGTGGCGGACTGCACCGTGAAAGTACTCGACCTGAGCGGCAGGGTCGTCAGACAGTTCCCTGCGCAGGGGGGCGGACGGGCGTTCTGGGATTGCCGGGACGGGGAAGGCAGGGAGGTCGGAACCGGCGTCTATATCATCGCCGCACATACGGCCACCGGGGACCAGGTTGCGCTGGCCAAGGTCGCCGTGATCAAGAAATGATCGTTCCACACCGGGCCGTGCAACGGAGTGCGCGGCCGGCAGCAAAGAATCACCAACGTGCAGAAGCGCTGCACATTTTACTATTCAACAATACAGGAGGGGCAGATTTTGGAAACTTCTACTACACAATCGACGGAAAAGAAAGAAGAAGTGTTCAGCAGACGCGTTCGGGCGGGGAAGCGGACGTATTTCTTCGATGTGAAGGCGACGAAGTCCGAGAAGGATTTCTACATCACCATCACGGAGAGCAAGAAGATCTCGGAGGATGAGTTCAAGAAGCACAAGATCTTCCTGTACAAAGAGGACTTCGAGAAGTTCGCTGACGCACTGGCAGAGGCTGTCGATTTTGTCCATGACGAGCTGGGTAAGCAGGGGATACCGGTCACCGCAGCAGCGGAAGAAGCACCGGTCGCGGAAGCAGAAGTGGAACAAGCGTAACCTCCGGAACGGAATACCCCACGCACACAGACGCTCTCCCAACGGAGAGCGTCGCTGTTTTAAATCATCAGCGGTAGATCAGCACGTACTGCAGCACGAACAGCAGAAGGAACAGTGCGGCGATGACGGAGAGGATCAGGCGGCTGCGCAGCGGCAGCGTAATGATGCGGTGACGCTCCTGCACACCGATCGCCGCTGTCACCGCCAGCATCGGCAGGATGGGATAGACGAACCGGGCAGCGCCGAAGTACAGTGCATGCACGATGCACCAGAGTACCGTCAACCCGATCGCGGCCGACGTGAACACCGGCTTCCCTTCCGGCAGCAGGAACAATCCCGCCAGACCGAACAACACCAGCAAGAGGTACGGAATGTCCACAGACAATGCGGAACGGAATGGGATCTCCCGCAGCTGTTCACGGTACGGCCGTTCCATGTTGATGCCATCGTCAGCGGTCAAAAGCAGATACATCTGTGAGGACCAGAGGTACGCCAGTTTCTTTCCCGTCAGCACTACGCTCGCTGCCGGTTCGTTCAGTATGAACGAGAGTCCCTGCCGGTATCCTTCGTTGTTCACTTCCTTTTCCGTCGCTCCGGAATCCAGCAGCGGCGCGGACGGCACATGGTAACCGCCGTTCGCTTCGGGATTGTTCCCGATCCAGAAATTGATCCCGCCGTTCGTCGTGAGCACAGCGGCATCCATCACTGCCGCATTCCGTACGATCCAGGGAGTGATGAGCACTCCCGCCATCCCGGCGATCATCACGGCATCCTTCCACCGATGCTGTATTGCTATCCGAACACCATACACTCCGCCGATCAGCATCATCTGCGGTTTCAGCAGGATGCTGATGCCAAGCAGCGCCCCCAGCAGAAGCGGACGGCGACGCTCTGAAATGTGCAGCATCAGCATCCCGGTCAGCACCGCAGTGAAGAGCGTTTCGCTCATCATCAGTCCCGGCATGATCACGGAGGAAGGAAAGAGCGCCCAGACCCCCATCGCCGTGAATCCGACGCTGCTTCCGGCAATGGAAGTCCCGATCTTGTACAATAAGATACAGATAAGGAGCTCCAGCAGAATCTGTATGACAAAGACGAATGTCAGGGAAGAAACGAGGGTCAGCAGTCCTGCCACAAAGAATGGGTACGCGGGCGGACGGTACGCGGTCGGTCCGTCCTGCGTCGCATACGTTTGGCCGTTCCGAAGTTGTTCCGCCAGCTGCAGATAGTCCAGCTCATCGGACGTCAGCGTATGCCCCGAACCGGAGATATTCCCCAGCCGGAGCATCACGGCTACAAGCAGCACGAGCAGGATTGCGTATGGTGATCGTTCCATAATGACCCAAGAATGGATGAAATATGGGGAAACAATGCTGAGAATCCAATGAACACGCCGCTGTTCCGCCATCCAGGTTCAGAGGAAAAGTACGGTACCCTACAGCACCAATTTCTTGACTCTCTCCCTCAATCTTTCTATATTTGTTCTACCTTTTTTCCAAATTCTTTGAAATTTTGAAGAAAAACGGCAATTCTCTCTGAAAGAAGCCGGAGAAAAAGTATGAAGATCAATATTTCCGGGCTTTCAGAGGGGTCTCACCAGTACGTCCTGACGGAACCTGCGGGTGAGATGGGGATGGAATCGTATTTCGCCGGAGAAGTCACAGCGAATATCACCCTTGAGAAGAGCATTCACCAGATCCTGGCAACGGTCAATGCTTCTGTCAAGGGCGTTTTTATCTGTGACCGGTGTGCTGACGAGTTTTCCGACGACATTACCACCCATTATACGGCGGTCTATTCGTGGGAGAATGCAGAAGAACGGGAAGAGGACGATGACTTCCACCTGTTGGGAAGGGAAGACAACATCATCGACCTGACGCAGTCCGTCAGAGAGTACCTGCAGCTTGCCGTTCCGGTGAAGCTGCTCTGCAAAAAGAATTGTGAACTGCCGGAACATGTCCGCTCTGCGGAACCGGAGACCGACCCGCGCTGGGAACGGCTGAAATTGTTGAAACAGACTGAAAAAAACTAACATATCTTTATCTCGAAGGGAACGAAGCAATGCCAAATCCTAAACGCCGCCATTCCAAGACCCGCGGACGCAAACGCCGCACCCATTACAAAGCGGAAGCACCGACCGTGTCGATCGATAAGACGTCCGGCGAGGCCCACCTGAGCCACCGTGCCGTTTGGACATCGGAAGGAAAGCTGATGTACAAAGGCCGCGTGATCAAAGAAAAGAAGCAAGCGTAAGAATGCCTGCAGCAATCATAGCCACTGACGAAGCGTTTCGCAGTGGCTTTTTTGTACACCACCATTCACTAACCCTGCGACCGCTGTGAGCCAATCCGCACAGAAGCTTCGTATTGCACTCGATGCGATGGGGGGCGATTTTGCTCCCGCCAACGAAGTGCAAGGCGCCGTGGAATGTCTGCGCCAGTGCAACAACCGTTTCCATGTGGTGCTCGTCGGCGATGAGCCGCGTATCCAGGCGGAGCTGCAGAAACTCGATGCGAAGGGACTGGAGCTTTCCATTGTCCACGCTCCCGACGTGATCGACATGCACGACTCACCGGTCACCTCCATCAAGACGAAACCGAACTCCTCGCTCGTGAAAGGCATCACCATGCACAAAGAGGGTGCGGTCGATGCGTTCGTCTCTCCCGGAAATACGGGAGCCGTCACCGCTGCCTCCACACTCATTCTCGGCCGCATCCCGGGCGTCAGCCGTCCTACTGTGGCGGCCATCTTCCCGAGTGAACAGGGGCCGACCCTCATCGTGGATGCCGGCGCCGTCTCCGACTGCCGCCCGCAGTTCCTGTACGAGTTCGGCGTGATGGGGTCCATCTACTCCGAGTACATGTTCAAGAAGAAGAATCCCCGCGTGGGACTCCTGAACATCGGCGAGGAAGAGACCAAAGGGAACGAGTTGGCGAAGGAGACGTTCAAGTACATCTCCGAGCGCAAAGGGACGATGAACTTCACCGGCAATGTGGAAGGCCGGGACATCCTGAAAGGACATGTGGATGTAGTGGTGTGCGACGGGTTCGTCGGCAACGTGCTGCTGAAATTCGCCGAGAGCATCCCGGGATACCTGAAATTCCAGTTCAAAAAATTCGCCGATAAGAGTATCCTGAACAAACTGATGATCGGCCTCCTGCGCGGTTCGCTGCGGGAGATCTTCAAGGATATGGATTACACTGAGCATGGGGGGATACCGCTGCTGGGAGTGAACGGCGTGACCATCATCGGCCACGGCGGGTCGCCGCCGAAAGCGATCAAGAACATGCTCTTCCGCGCCGAAGAGGTCGTGGAATACAAGATCAACCAACACATTCAAGAGAAATTACGGGGACAATGAACAAATTACGAGCTGCGATCACCGCCGTCGGACACTACGTTCCGGAAAAGATACTGACGAACTTCGACCTTGAAAAGATGGTCGATACGAATGATGAATGGATCCGTACGCGCACCGGCATCAGCGAACGCCGTGTGGCGGAAGGAGGTGCCACCTCCGATCTCGCCGTGCCCGCCGTACAGATGGTGCTGAAGAATCGCGGCATCACTGCCGATGAGATCGATGTGATCATTGTTGCTACCGTCACTCCGGATATGTTCTTTCCCGCGACGGCATGCGTGCTGCAGGAGAAGATCGGCGCAAAGAAGGCGTGGGGATTCGATATCTCCGCCGCCTGCTCCGGTTTCGTGTACGCGTTGTCGGTCGGAACACAGCTGGTGGAGACCGGGGCCTATAAAAAGGTCCTGGTGGTCGGCGCGGATAAGATGAGTT
>JAVBYA010000006.1 GCA_030824295.1 Bacteroidota bacterium | reverse complement strand
ATGTAGGAATTGACGATGCCCGTTTCATCACCGCGCCAGAAATGCGCACCGTTGATCCCCACCGGGTCCGGACCGCGGACCGTATCGATCAGGTCCCATTGTGCGATCGGTTTCCAGAATTTTCCCTGTCCTTTGGAATCAGTGACGACCTTCAGGTCCTGGAACTCCGGTTCGCCGCTGCGGTAGAGAAGATACCCTTCAAAGTCGAACGATTTCAGGAACCGGTCGTATGATTTTTCTGCAACGGCATCCCAATAGAGATAAACTTTCTTGTTCGCCGCCACGGCAGACAAGGTCGGCGTCAGCGGCGGTTGTGCAAAATTGTAGTTCGCATTGTAGATGGACTGCACAGTCACTTTATTGAAAACAAGGTCGGAGAAATCATCGCCGAACAGCACGGCGATCGAGAACCGTTCTCGTTGGTTCTTCTTCAAGGGGAAGATACCCGAAGAGAAGACCATTGAGATGTTGGAGTTGGTGACGGATGTGTCCACGAATCCACCAGTCATCACTCCCCACATGATATTGTCGTTCTTCGGCCAGACGCTTGTCGGACCTTTGGGCCCGAGGATGTTGATGTATGCGGACTGAAGACCGATCTGGTCCGATTCGTCCTTGTCCGTGCGGTCGAACGCCGGTTCTCCGATCGTGGGAAGCCCGTCCCCTTCGCCTTCGTCCGGTCCCAGGTATTGCGGATCGAACACACCGACACCATCCTTCCCAAGGTCATCATTCAGCGGTTCATCCTGATCCCATTTCCCGTTCGCGTTCACATCGGAATATCCCTGCCAGTCTTCATCATTATCGATACCGTCATCGCGGCGTTCATCGATCATCTTCGGATTGAAAGCCAATCCGCTCTTCCACAATGTTCCGTCGGTCTTGGTCGCATCACCGTCATCGTCCAGTCCGTTCGTTCCATTCCCCGGACTCTCAAGGAATGCCTGTCCGTAGTAGCCGGTCTTGTAATTGTTCGGAAGTCCTTTGCCGGAAGGCGCCCAGGCATATGCCATATCCAGCGCGCGGTCGAACCGGGCATCGTTGTTCACCGAACCGACGCTCGGGTCGGTATAGAATCCGAACACCGTAGAATCGTAATTGAAATCGGACATGTTGATGATGTCGTAGTGCCAGAAGATGATGTCCTCTGCCAGCACATGCGTCCATTGGAACCCGCGCACTTCCACGCGGAGACCGAGACCGCCGCGGGCAGAATCGCCGGCGACCGGATAGAACCGGTCGAGTGCATTCGCGAATTCCTTGTCCGGTGCATCATCCATAACGAAATAGGTCTCCAGCTGTGCATTGCTGACGCCGCGGCCGAAATATCCGTACCAGAAGCCGTCCCATTTCTTGATGGAATCTTCGGCCGTACCGTACAGATCATAGAAGATTGACCGGGGCCATCGGGACGGGAATGTACTCTTGTCCACGTTGACGCCGGGCTTGGTGGCGGAAGGGTTCACATATCCCGGCACCGGTTCCATACCCCATACTTCCCGGGTCACCGGATCGTAATCCATCTCCTCGCGGTAGGAGGATTGTACGGGCGTGATGTACTTCTCGCGGCCGGTCGCATCGGTGATCTTGATGCGCGTACCGATGAGCAGTGCGAGACCATCAAGACTGCGGTGCCCTGTTCCTTTCGGCCATTCCCCGTGCGGAGCGGCAACGGCACCGTCGAACCAGTCCGAGATCTCCGCATTGTTCTGGTACACCGTCCGGACGAGGTTCCCGTCAAGGATACCTTTCTTCCGGTACTGGATGTTCCCTTTCGGTTCATTGCGGAACATCTGCACCTGCGGCGTGATCTGTGCTAGCAGCACGGTCGCCGCGATCATGGTCAGTATCCCGGATTTCCAGAGGATCGTTGTTGTTTTCATAGAGGTCGAAGTCATAGGACGTTACCGTTGGATTAATAATCGAGATTCACGCCGATGCGGACATTGCGCGGCGCAGAGAATGATGTCGGATTGTTCAGCCAGTCACTGTAGGTATGCAGGCCGCGGATCTCGCCGACCTCGCTCAGGAAGATGTTGCGGTTGGCCCGGCCGCTGGCATTGTCCACATTGTATTCGTTCTTGATGTCCAGAAGATTGTAGACAAGCATGAACACATTGCCGCGAACGCCGAAGAATTCGAACGACTTATCCGCCCGGAAATCGAGCGAATAGGTGGAGGGTTTCAGACCGCCGTTCTCAAAGCGCAGTCCGTTGCTCACACGGATGTTCTCCGTATACGGGAATCCCAGACCATAGCCGAAGATGAGGCCGGTCATCCAGTTCCCCATGTCACCCACGTTGAGTGTCACATTCAGAGTGGAACGTTGGTCCCAGTCCAGCGGAACGACCTTTTTGTTGGTGGCAAGCGGCGGATCGGATTGATTATTATAGAACACGGAGAGCGGATCGGAGGCATTCCCTTCCGCGATCTGATAGGTATAATCGGCGCGCATGCTGTAATAATCGGAATAACGCTTCTCCATGGAGAAGATGAATCCGCGCACATTGCCGTAATCGCGGTTCACGTAGCGCGCATATTTGAACCCTTCATGCGTCTCGATGATCTCGGTCCCGAGCAGGTTCCG
>JAVBYA010000125.1 GCA_030824295.1 Bacteroidota bacterium | reverse complement strand
ACCGAAACCAAGATTAGTATAGGTAAAATAGCTTCCCGGACGCTTGTTGAGCCACGTGTCGGCAGTGTAATGCGTCCCTCCCGCTACCAGGACCGACGAGATCGGCGGTATGGACGAGGTTGATGTCGCGGCGAGGAAACCGTCATACCCGGAACCATCCACGATCCCCGCAGTGTGCGAAAGGATCATGCGATAGGTGATCGGAACATCGGGATAATACGGATTGCGCAATGTGAATCCGAGCGCCGGACTGATATCCTGATCCAGTGTGAACTTCCCTGCTTCGTACAACTGCATCAATGCCGTCGCCGCAACGGTCTTGGAAATAGAGGCCACACGGTACGCTGTACTGTCAGTGATCGGGATGGAGCGGGCGATATCGGCGAGTCCGGCGCTGCCGTTCGCCAGGATCTTGCCTTGACGGATGACGGAGACGGAGATTCCGGCAAGGGAGAACTTGGATCTGATCGCACTGAGCCGGGCAGAGAGGGAATCATCCAGCGAAGTTTGGGCAACGGCAGGGACAAGGAGGAACGTATACAAAAGAACACTTCGAGTGACGATATGCATGGACAGAATATACACCAGTTGAGGTTTAAAATACAACGGCTGCCGGGAGGAGGATCCCGGCAGCCGTTGTGATGGGCTGCGTGATGCGTTTACTTTAGAAGCATCATCTTCTTGGTGGAGATGAACGAACCGGCCTCGATCCGATAGATATACATACCGGTAGCGACCTGACGTCCGAGATCATTCCTGCCGTCCCACACCACAGAATGGAATCCTGCACCCACCTCGCCGTTCAGGAGTGTCCGCACCTGACGTCCGAGAACATCATAGACGGTCAGCCGTGCAGTGCCCATTGCCGGCAAGGCAAAGCGGATGGTGGTGGTCGGATTGAACGGATTCGGATAGTTCTGTTCCAGTGCGTACTGGGACGGGACCATCGTGTTCACTTCCTCAATACCAACGAGCGTGGACTTGCGGTAGTATGCCTCGATACCGAGGTCCACATCCAGGTCCCACGAGAAGGTGGGATTGAGGAGCACACCGAAATCGTTGAAGGACCCATCCTCGAACCGTTCCCATGCACGTCCGGCTTTGTCCCCCTCCCCGTCCTTATCGGTCAGGATGGCGAACGTATCGTTGCCGGTGAGCGACCATTCGAATCCGATGAAGAGCGGACCTTTGGTCTTGATCGGCTGGTTCAGGAAGAAGAGATTCCCGACCATGGTCGTGTCCATCATATCCGTTGTGAAGGGGATCACCTGCAGTAGAGAGTCCGGTGCACCGGGAGCAGTGCTCTTCATCGTGCGGACCACCATGTTGACCGTATCCGGTGAGCCGATGATCTGCTTCACGCCGAAATATGCACGGAATGCGGCGAGAACATCGTTCTGTTTCAGATCGAACCGCTGATACTTGCCGATATCACGATAGCTGTTCACACCGGCAACATATCCGCCGCCGTAAGGATTCTTCTCCAGCGTCGGGGTATCTCCGTAGAAGAGCGTATCCATCGTGCTCAATGCCAGCATTGGTTCGGGCGTGAACGCGGCGAAGCCGTTGTTCGTGCCGAGGATGTAGAATACATAGTTCGTATCGACCATCATGAAGTCCACCGCACCGGTCGCATTACCGTTGATGGAATTGCCGAGCGACGGGGATGCGAGTTCGATGACCGGCACTTTCGGATTGGTCACATTCACCACCGTGAACCGTTCATCCGTCGTGCCGGTGCCGTCGTTCGGGGAATATGCGATGATGTACTTCCGGCCGTTCCGTTCGAATGCTTTGATGTTGGTGGCATCCGAACCGACGATGCTGCCGGAGATGGTATCGATGAGATTCCCCAGGTCGTCGAAGCGGCTCAGTTTCTTGGTGTACGATTTCACGTAGATCGTTCCATCATTCATCTGAGCGATGCTCGGCATGGTGCCGTTCGCACCCGCGGAGAGCTGGATGATGTTCTTCGTGAAGGTCTTCCCTTTATCGCCTGTCGTGAATTTGACGATGTTGTCCTGTCCGGACACACCGGCATAGATCGCCAGCGTATTGTCCGACGCTTTGCCGTAGACGCTGATCATGTCTCCCATGCGGGAGGAGGCGGGAAGGTCCGCACCGTTGTAATCGATAACGACCTTCGGTGTATCGGTCTCACTGTCCCACCGGTACACTTTGAAGTTCCCGTTGGCTGCATCGATGGTCATATTGGATGCGAAGATGACGCCGTCATCCGAAATGTCCACCGCATTCAGGGGGAATGTTCCGGACGAGAACGACATGCTCTGGAAAACGATACCGAGACTATCCCCTGTGCGTGCATCGTAGGAGATCAGTTTCGGTCCGCCGGAACGGGAAACGACATACAGACGGTCCTTGCCGGCGACGCGTCCCACAGCCATTCCGCGCTCATAGTTCCCGTTCGCAATGAACGAGAGGGGCATGTTACCGGACGCTTTGGAGCGTGACCAGACCGGGAAGAGCGGCTTCACGGTCGACACCGGGGGCACAGCCACGGTCTGACGGATATCGTCGAAGTAGTAGGTGAAGTTCGCACCGCCGTCGCCGGAGGTACCGAGATCGAAGATCAACACGACCTTCGAG
>JAVBYA010000470.1 GCA_030824295.1 Bacteroidota bacterium | reverse complement strand
TCAATAGTTTATGACGATTTTATACCAGTAAATTAAGAAACAGTAAACCGCTCATTCGAAAAAATGTGAGAAGAAAATGGAAAAAGAAATTTTTTATTTCACCATGCAAGAGATCGCAGACCAACTTGGAGTCAGTCCGATGTCGGTGATGCGTTGGGTCGATTCAGGAAAACTGAAATGTGCGATCAGCGATGGTGATCATAAATTCTTCAGCATCGAACATCTTTCTGAATTTGCGATGAAATATAACATCTCCATGAAGTTCCTTGAATCAAAAAAAATCACGATGGCGATCCGCAACCAACAAGTGAAAGCAACTTCATCACGGTAATGAACACGTCCGCGTCATATATGATCCGTTTCATTGCAGCAGTGATGCTCTGCATGACATCGTTTGCCGTTGCGCAGACGCCGGTGTCGCTGTATAACAGCTTCTCCGGTCCGGTGAACTACACGGTCATCGGCGGTTCTCTGCGCGATTCCGGCAACACGCTCTCGTCTCGCTCAGCAATGTCTTACCGTGCGACCGATACGAGCAAACTGATCTATCCGTCCGGTGCGACGATCATCGGCGCATATCTGTATTGGGCCGGTTCCGGTGCAAGCGCAGATAACAATGTTACGTTGAACGGGAATTCATACAGTGCGAGCAGGACCTTCTCGGAATCCTATTTGAACGGTGCACTGTGGTTGTATTTCTTCGGCGGTTTCGCTGATGTGACATCCTATGTTGCTACGGCAGGGAATAACATCACGTATACGTTCGGTGGACTCACCGTTGATACGACAACAAATTATCAGCAATCGCAAGCAGCGGTCGCCGGCTGGGCACTTGTTGTTGTGTACTACAAAGAATCCGAAGTGAAAAAATCGGTGAACGTGTTTGATGGCTTCGAGATCTTCCGCGGAGAGCAGATCACGTTCACACCGAACAACTTCTACGTGCCGTATTCGCTCGTGGAAGGGAAGATGACACACATTACATTCGAAGGCGACAAAGAGAACTCGACTTCACTGAGCGGATTTACGGAACAAGTGTTGTTCAACGGCACGCCGCTGACGGACGCATACAATCCTGTCGCAAATCAGTTCGGTTCACGTTCGAATGCTTTCCCGGAAGACAGTACATTCGGCGTTGATATCGATACATACGATATCACTTCGCTGCTCAGTCCTGCAGATACTCAGGCGGTCTCTGTGTACTCATCGGGCGGTGACCTGGTGATCCTGAACGTGGAGGTCATCTCCATCGCAGACACATCGAACTCCGATATCCGTGTGATCAAGACGCACTCCGGCGGCAGCATGGTCGCCGGCGACTACGTGACCTATACGTTGTCCGTCTCCAACTACGGACCTGATACGACCGGCACCATCACACTCGTGGACAGTCTCCGCAGCGGTCTGACATTCATCTCCAGCACGTTCGGAGCCGGCGGCGATTACGGAACCGGCTGGACCATCGACAGCACGCAGCGTCCGAAATATGTGTGGACCCATACGGGAGTACATCCGGACAGCACGAACCTGCCGCCGGTGACCATTACCGCTTATTTGACCGCGGAGAATTATCCGACACAATACAATTCGGCTTATGCCAGCAGCCCGCAGTTCGATCGGAAACCGTGGAACAATTCTTCCACTGACTCTGTGACGATCCTGTCGCCGATCTTCCTGACCTCGACCAAATCGTACAGCGATCTGAACGGCGGCTCAGTGCGGCCCGGTGACACATTATTGTATACGATCAATGTTTCGAACTCCGGCAACTATCCGGCGACCAATGTTTCGGTGATCGATTCGATGCCGACCGGTATGGCAGTCGTTCCCGGATCGTTCTCACCGTCTGCGACCTACACAGGGACCAGTTCTACCGGCCAGGTGGTCACATTCACCAATTATGCTGGACCGTTGAACGTCAGCGGCAGCACCAGCTTCTCGTTCCGTGTTGTGCTCGATTCCACACTGCTCGGCGGTTCCACAGTGACCAACGTTGCACGCGTTCGTGCCTCAACGATCGATCAGCGCATCACGTCGTCGTTCGTCCCTGTCAATGCGCCCCCGATGGATATCCAGAAGGGCCGTTACGGCGGCGGAGCCGGCAGCGGTGATACTGTCCGCTATTATATGGTAGTGACCAATACTTCCGGATATGCAACGTCCACCGGCACGCAGGTCATCGATACGATCCCGGAACCGACCGGAACGACGGCGAACAACCCCTACTATATTAGTGGTTCCGCGACCCCCTCGGCGGTTGTGACGCAGGGGCCGAACGTTGGTGACCGCGATACGATCATCACCTGGACCGTCGGCACGCTGGCGCCGGGCGAATCCGATACGGTGGAGTTCAAGGTCCGGATCTCCAATGGTTTGACCGACGGGAATACCATTACGAACAAGGGAACTGTCATCAATACACAGGGAAGCAGGGATTCATCGACCTTCTCCTTCATCAAACAAGCTCCTGTCGTTACTATTTCGAAGTTCCTCTATCCTCCCGGAAGCGGAACAGGGGATGGTGATACCGTTCTATATTACATCGTAATTTCGAACACCGATCCCTACGCGTATTCATTCGACACCAGAGTGTATGATACGATTCCGGTACCGGTCTCCATCAATACCAATAATTCACGGACCCGTAATCCGTACTTGTTGAATACCACAATTCAACCGACCGCAACCACCTTGACGCAGGTAGCGGCACCGACCGGCGGAACACGGGATGCGGATTCGGTCATTTACTGGAATATCGGAACGTTGGGACCGAATGAAATTGACACGCTCAAATTCAAGATGCGGATCTCGAGCACGTTGACCAATAATACGAATGTGACCAACAAGGCAACCGTGACGAATGCACAGGGTCGCAGGGATTCATCGAGTTTCACGTATCGCAAGACGGTGTATTACACAGCGAAATTGTTCGGGACCCAGTATATCTTGCCGGGCGACAGCATCTATTTCAATCTGTGGGAAGCGGATACCAATAAGAATGTCAGTGTGATCGAGTCGATCACACTCATCGATACGAACCGTGTGACCAGCGAACGAGAGAACATCACGATGACGGAAACCGGTGCGAATACCGGTGAGTTCACGGGAAAGATCGCGACAACGTACGGTGCGACGGCGGGAACGAACAATACCGGTACGTTCAATGTGAAACCGGGTGACAGTCTGCGCATCTCGTATGTTGACCGCAATGATTCCACCGGAACTGGTGTAGTGAATCGTTGGAAATATTGGGTCACGAAAGTCCTGAACGGTCACGCGGTCGCGTTGAGCGGAACGGATTCCATCCTGCCGACGCAGACCATCTATTATACAGTGAACGATTCTGATCTGAACCGCAGCAGCACAGTGATCGAGACATACACGATCCTCGACAGTAACCAAGTGACCGGGGAGATCGAGAATCTGCTCTTTACTGAGACCGGGATCAACACCGGCATCTTCACGTCGAGCATCGTGACGGTCTTCGGAACAACGTCGAACGGCAATAACAACGGTACGTTCGCAGTACAGAAAGGTGATACCATCACCTTGAAATACTATGATTCCGTCATTGTGAACGGTTCCAACGGCGGCCTGAAGACATGGAAAACATATGTGCGCGGCGGTCAGACCGCGGTGTTAAGTTCAACATCGCCGATCAATCCCTCGAATTCCATCCTTGTCAGCATTACAGACAGTGACCTTAACCTCAGTGCCTCTATTATAGACAGCATCCAGGTGCAGGACAGCAGTGTGACCACCGGTGAAGTGGAATATTTCTATGTGACCGAAACGGGGATCAACACCGGTGTATTCACGAAGACCCTGTCCACGATATACGGCCCGTCTGCCGGGACCAATAACGACGGAAGCTTCACGGTGAAAGCCGGGGATTCGCTGCGGGTAACATATTATGACACTCTGCTCACGAACGGCGGTCCGGGCGGCGTCAAGACGGTAGGAACGCTGGTTATCGGCGGTGCGAACGCAGTGCTGACGGCGACAACGCCGATCACACCTACCGATTCACTGCTCATCACGGTGACGGATGCGGATCTCAATAAAAACGCGTTGGTGATCGAATCGTATTCCATCCGCGACAGCAGTATCAGCACGAACGAGGTCGAGACATTCACGGTGACCGAAACCGGTGTGAACACCGGTATCTTCACGAAGTGGCTCCGGACCGTGTTCGGCGTAACGGCCGGAACGAACAATGACGGTATCTTCAACGTGAAAGCAGGAGATTCACTGCGTGTAACGTACCGCGATTCATTGCGGCTCATCGGCAGTGACTCCACGCTGCATGCGTTCACCCGTGTTCTGGGCGGCACGACCGGTGCGCTGACCGCCGATTCCCTCATCTATCCTGCTGATTCGATCTTGATCACCGTCACCGATGCGGATCTGAACCTGAGTGCTTCAGTAATCGAATCATACACGATCCGCGACAGCAGCATCAACACCAACGAAGTGGAGACCTTCATCGTCACCGAGACCGGTGTGAACACCGGTATCTTCACCAAGTGGATGCAGACTATTTTCGGGCTGACGGCCGGGACCAACAACGACGGTGTCTTCAATGTGAAGGCAGGCGACACGCTCCGCGTGACCTATATCGATTCGCTCCGGTTGAACGGCAGCGATTCTACACTGCGTGCGCAGACCCGCGTCCGCGGCGGTGTTACGGCAACGGTTTCTTCATCAACCCCCATCAATCCCTGGGATTCGCTTCTGATCACGGTTACGGATGCCGACCTGAACCGTTCAGCAAGCATCGCTGAATCGTACACCGTGCGCGATACCAATATCGTCACCGGTGAGGTCGAAACCTTCACCGTCACGGAGACCGGTGTGAACACCGGTATCTTCACGAAATGGATCCGCACCGTGTTCGGTGTGACCGCCGGGACCAATAATGACGGCATCTATAATGTTAAGGCGGGGGACACCCTGCGTGTGACGTACCGTGATACATTGATGACCAACGGCGGTTCACAGTGGATCTCCGCGATCACGGCCGTGCTTGGCGGCGTCACGGCAACGATCGGTTCGAACCCTGCGGTCATTGCTGCAAACGATACATCCTTGTTCACCTTGACCGACAACGATCTGAACAGCAATGCCGCCACCATCCAGTCGTATGTGCTTTCCCTCTATAGTAAGACAGGGGAAACCGAAACGAAGACCTTCACCGAGACCGGCGTGAACACCGGTATCTTCACCGCTCTTGTGCCGACCATCAGCGGCACCACACCTGGCACCAATGGCAACGGTGTCTTCACCGTGCAGCCCAACGATACTATCACGGTGATCTATCATGATTCGCTGCGCATCCTCGGTGATACGGCGACCATCAATGCCATCTTCCGCATCGGTACGGTGACGTTCTCCGCCTCCTCGAAATCGTATGTTGACGGCAACGGCGGATTCGTGAAACCTCCCGATACACTTCAGTATTCGGTGAAGGTGAAGAATACCGGTACTGTTGCCGCAACGAACGTCGCATTGGTCGACACGCTCCCGAATCATGTAACCATCCTTGCCGGTACGATCAGCAACAGCGGTTCGAACTCCGGACAGGTGATCACCTGGCCGGTATTCACACTTGCGGCAGGGGACAGTGCTACCTATCAGTATCAAGTTCGGATCGATTCTTCCATTGTCAGTCAGGTGCCGTACGTGAACAAAGCGACCATTGACGGGAACGGCATCCGCACCCAGGTCACGGCAACGTTCACTCCGGTGAATCGTCCGTTGATGACCATGACCAAGACGGTCAGCAACGGCAGATCGAGACCCGGCGATACACTCACGTACACCATCGCGTATTCGAATATCGGCACCGTCCCGGCAGCGCTCGTGACCATGACGGATGTTCAGCCGGACAATACCACGTACGTGCCGAACTCGACGACCATCAATTCCGTTGCCAAGACCGATGCATCCGATGCGGACGAGGTGACACTCACCGGGATCACGGTGCAGCTGAATATCGGGCTGATCCAGCCGGGCGCATCGGGTACGGTCACGTTGAAAGTCAGAGTCAATTAAAAGCATAGAGAGATCAAACAATCAAATACCAAAAACAAAAAGGAGAAACACAATGAACAATCGATATCGACGCAGACCCAAGCCTCCACCGAACCTGATGAGCGATGCGTAAGAAAGGAAGAATGAAATGAAACAAGAGAAAGAAACAGAGAAAACAATGAAACAAACAACAAACCAAACCAACCAACTCATACAGAAAGGAACTACCATGAAAACCAAAATATCGGTTTTTGCGGCTGTCGTTTGTGCTTTCGTCCTGTTAGGGACGACGAGTGCTTTCGCAGCAGGTACGCCTGCCGGTACAGAGATCAAGAACGTCGCCAAAATGACGTACAAAGATCTTTCCGGTGCGGACTTTGATACGTTGTATTCCGATACGGCGAAGACCACCGTGCAGCAGATCGCCGGTGTCACGCTGACGCCGACCGGATCGCTGCAGATCTCCAGCGACAGTATGTGGATCTACTTCCCGCATACGGTCACCAATACCGGTAACGGTACGGATTCCTATAACCTGACGTCTGCCGATTCCGCCAGCTGGCTGTCGAACGTTGTGTTCGATACCGATGGTGACGGAGTGTGGGATACGGGTGAAACGACTCCGGTCAGCTCCATCTCCAACCTGCAGGCGGATTCGACCTACAAAATCATCGTGCGTCTGTTCGTTCCGAACGGCGTCGTGAGCGGTCTGATGGATACGATCCGTACAACGGTAACATCGACCTTCGTCGATCCGGGGCCGAACGCTTATCCGACGCAATCTGCGTGGGTGCGCGACTCTATCCGGACCCGCGTGACAGAGATCGCATTGAGCAAGACGAACGACAATGGTGATCCTGTTCCCGGTGATACGATCGAGTACACGATCAACTACACTAACAACGGTACCGGAACGGGCGAGGGCGCTGCACTGTATGATACCCTCGATGCGAACGTGACCTATCTGGCAGGAAGCATCAATCTTGTCTCGGGCGGCGGTTCTGCAGTATTCGCTGCTACTCCGAACCGTATCGTGTGGACCAACATCGGCAACGGTGGCGACATCTACGGCGGTATGACCGGTCAGTTGAAGTTCAAAGTGACGGTGAATGCTAACGTTCCTGCCGGCACAACGCTCTCCAACACCGCATATCTGGTCTATACGGACAGCATCAGCGGCCGCACCAAACGTCCCCCCGGAGGTCCCTCCACGAGCACCGTGGAATCGGACGGCGGATGGGATATTGACATCGCCGCGATGTCGAACGGTTTTGTCACCAACAATGATGATGACTCCGTCAACGTCAGCCAGGTGATCCAGTTCAAGATCAAAGTGACCAATACCGGTAACCGTCAGGATACCGCGACCTGGGCACGTACCTCTTCGCTGCCGCTCACATGGGAATTGTTCCGTGACGTCGACGAGGATGGTGTGTACGATCTCGGTACGGATACGCCGTTCATCGTCGGCACCGACTCCGTCATCGTTGCACAGGGTGATTCGATCTTCCTGATCGCCCGCGACAGCATCGCACAGAACCAGACAGACCGTGCACGCGACAGCGCCAACTATGTCATCACGTCCGTGTTCCTGCCGGAATCTGCCACCGGGTACCATATCACCCGTGTGAAAGCTCCGGTCATGACGCTGACCAAATCTGTGGCAGCACAGAACGGCCGTTCGCGTCCGGGTGATACGCTCATCTACACCATCACCTACACGAACACCGGTTCCGGTTCTGCGAACCAGATCGTGATCTCGGACGTCTCGCCGAACAATACGACCTACATCGATGAATCGGTGCGGATCGATAACTCGGCAAACGGCGGTACCGGTAACGGTTCCACCTACGTGTCGAAGACCGATACCGGTGATGCGGATGAAGTGACGGAAACTTCCGGCACCATCACCGTTTCGCTCGGTGCGGTCGGACCGCGTCTGCTTGGCGATGCCACGCATACCGGTAAGATCCAGTTCAAGGTAAAGATCGACTAACAGTAACACCTTTTTCGGGGCCCCCTTCAGGGGAAGGGGGCCCCGGAGAAGTTTTATAATGAAAAACCTCTTAAAAAATATTGCCACGTTCCTCCTGCTCAGCGGTGTTATGATCGCTCTGGGCCAGCATGCGTATGCACAGACGCCTGCCGGTACCAAGATCGATAACGTTGCCACGGCACAGTATCAGCTGCAGGGTGGGATCCCGGTCACGGTGAAGAGCGATACCGCTTCGATCCCCGTGGAAGGGTGGGGAGTACTTTCGCTGAATAAATCAGCGTCCCGCGACAGCGCACACGCGCGGGACACTGTTCAGTTCACGATCGTCGCAGGGTATATCGGGAATCTGGGAGCATCACAGGTCGTCGTCACCGATACGGTGCCGGCACAGTTCACGGTCATCGGCGTCACCCGCGGTTCATTCGCTGGGAATATCGTCACATGGAATGCCGGCACCATCACAGCGGCAGCACCGGATTCCATCATCATCACGGCCATCGTTGCTTCTGGTACGGTGGGGATCAGCACTGTCACCAATACTGCAACAGCCATCGACAGCCTCGGTGTCATCACCCGGGATACAGCGTCCGTAACGCTGCACATCGACCTCACTGAATCGTGCGTGATCGCGATCGAGTCTTCCTCAAAGCGTATCGTGGGTAACGGTCAGCAATGGGCACGCATTGCAGCACACATCACCGATTCGCTTGGCGTGGCAAAACCCGACGGCACACCGGTGATGTTCCGCACGGATAAAGGCAATTTCTCCAACGGCAAGGATACGGTGACGCATTACACGCTGAACGGATATGCGATCGATTCATTGAATGCCAAGATCACCTCCGATGTGTATGTCGAAGCAACGGTGACTGTCCAATTAGTGAGCCTTTGCAATACCTCTGATTCACTGACGGTCGTCTTCTATCCCGGTGCGATCACCGGTGTGGTGATGGACAATGTGACCAAGAAGTTCTACGAGAATGCCTATATCCGCCTGATCGATTCCACCACCAGCACCCTGATCGATGCGGATACGACCAAAGCGGACGGCCGCTTCCTGATGTTCGTACCGAAGACCGGCACTTACCGTGTGGATGTCTCTGCGTCCGATAAGTTCTCCCTCGAGAATACGGTCACGACCTATGTGCCGGTGGACATCACGGGGACCACGACGCACATCTTCCCGAACAAGAATGCGATCTCCGGCACGGTCTATTATTGGTTCAACAATCGTCCGATCTACATCCCGAACATGCCGATCGAGCTGTTCGAGATCAAGATCAACGATGACCGTGCGAAGGAACGGAACGAGGATGCAACTTCGGCTGCAGCACTGCGCACCGTGACCGATTCCCGCGGTGTGTATGAGTTCGTGGATATCCAGCCCGGCATGTACAAAGTGCTCATCGGAGACTCCGAATTGAACGGCCGCGCCACCATCACCATTCCGGAGAACGGATATTACATCCTGAACGGCAATATCCCTGTGGAATTGACGGTCTCGCCGGCCATCGAAAAGACCGGAACGCCGGAAGTGTTCCTCGGTGATACCGCGACCTATACCATCGCTGCACGGAACCCCAATCAGTTCAAATTGACCGATGCAAAGATCGTTGACTCATTGCACTCGGATATGCAGTTCGTCAGTGCAACGGATAATGGGACCTATAACCCGCTGTCCCATACGATCACCTGGAGTCTCGGCCAGATCGATTCCAGCTATAAGGGGACCGTTTCCGCTTCCGTCCGCATCTCCCAGTCGACCGCACTGAAATCGCTGATGAACCGTGCAACCCTTACGGCGAACGAGACCCCGGCATTGACCGATTCTGCCGCGACCGTTGTGAAACGCGCAGCATTGCTGAGCATCCTGAAGACGGTCAACAAAGATTCGGCCGCCATCGGTGACACGATGCAATACCGCATTGTTGTGAAGAATCTCGGCGCCGCCTCACTGCCGAACGTTGTCATGAGCGATACGCTCGATGCTTCGAAGATGAACATCCTGCTGGTCTCCGCCAACGCGCTGCAGGAGAACAATATCGTTACGGCACAGGTCGATACACTGCATCCTGGTGACAGTCTGGTCGTTTCCATCCGCGTCCTCGTCACGGACAGCGAGATCAGCGGTTACCGGAACACTGCTCATGCCGTCTCCGCCTTGACCACGATCCGGTCCTCTTCGGTCGTCACCTTGTGGAGCCAGTCGATCCAGCCGAACGTTGCAGTGCTGCATCTGACGAAGTCCGTATCGAAGGATACCACCGTCAACGGCGATTCCATCAAGTTCGTGATCCGGTTCCGCAACAACGGAACAAAGGCGCTGACGAACGTCGTGGTCACCGATACACTGCCGGCACAGCTGAAATTCAACATCGTGCTCTATGGAAAAGGTACCATCGACGGCAACATCATGACCTACTTCGCCGGTCCGATGCCGGTTGGTGCAGAGGATTCTGTGGTGATCGTTTCGACGGTCGCCGGCAGCCCGTATGTGCCGCAGCAGGTGAAGAACATCGCCTATGCAAAAGCTAACGAGACCACACTGCAGCGTGCGGAGGTCTCGTTCATCGCACTCATCGGTAAGCTCGACCGTCTGCTGCTTCATATGACCGTTTCATCGCCCACAGCATTCACCGGCGATTCGCTGAAATATGTCATCCGCGTCACGAACGTTTCGAACCGCAAGCTGTCCAATGTGATCGTCCGCGATCCCATCCCGTTCCAGCTGGAGAACATCTCCGTTGAGGACCCGAACACAACCGGTGCTGAACCGGCGAAGATCACGGTCGTGCCGGTACGGGATGCTGGTCTCGGACTTCCTGATTCACTCTCTCTGGACGGTTCCGTGGTCATCTATAAAAAGGATTCCATCGATGTCGGCGAGGTCGATTCGTTCTACGTGTGGACCACGGTCCGGCTCGATCGTCCGAATTTCGAACTGATCCTGAACACCGCATTCGCCACGACCGATCAGACCCCGCAGATCATCGCGCAGGCGGTCACCCTGATCGAACCGCGCACCGTGAAGAACTTCCAGCTGCAGCTGACGAAGCGTGTGTCGAAGGATACCGTGCACATCGGTGATACGATGTCCTACGTGATCCATTTGAAGAACATCACCGGCGGACCGCTGACCAAGATCAGCGTCACCGACACGCTGCCGCGTCACATCATCAATGCACGGGTCATCGGCAACGGCAAGATCAACGGCAATATCGTGACCTTCGAGCTTGGTTACCTCGGAGCGAGCAAAGAGGATTCCATCATCGTTATCGGTCAGCTCGATCCGTACAATGTGCACGACGGCGAGATCGTTCTGAACTATGCGTTCGGCCGCGCATTCCAGATTGAAGAGCAGACGGCATATGCGACCTTCATCGCGAAGACCGATCCGGCTTGCCGCATCACCGTAACGGCTACACCCGATAAGATCGTCGGTAACGGCCGTACGAAAGCATTCATCAAAGTGTTGCTGACCAATACTCTCGGGTATCCGAAGCCGGACGGAACACCGGTCGTCTTGACCACCACCGTCGGTGAGTTCACGAACGGTCAATCCATGCGTGTGCTGTATACGAAGGACGGCGTTGCATCCGATTCCTTGAAAGCAACGAATGCCGGCAGCAATCTGGTGAATGCCATGGCGATCGCTTCGGCGGACGATGGTCAGGGCTGCAAAGCGAAGGATACGGTCGATATCGTGTTCTATCCCGGCGCCATCGAAGGTACGGTCATCGATCACCGCACCAACCTGCCGGTTGCCGGTGCATTCGTCCGTGCGTATTCGAAAACGAATGATTCGCTCATCGGACAGATCATCACGAAGAGCGATGGTTATTATCTCTTCCCGGTCACCAAGACGGACAGCTTCACCGTGATCATCACGACCACGAACGAATTCAACAAAGAAGTGACGGTCCGCACAAACGTTACGGTCATCATCACCGGCGGCGGCGATCCTCCGACACCGAACCACAATTCGGTCTCCGGTGCAGTGTACTACTTAGTGTCCCGCGAACCGATCCCCGCGGCGAACCTGGTGATCGTGCTGCAGCAGTTCATGCCGGAGTCGCAGTCCACCCGCGGAAAGAACCGCACTGCGTTGATGAGCACGGTCGATTCTACGGTGACCGATTCGACCGGAACATACAAATTCGACCGTATCCCGGCCGGCCAGTTCCGCCTGACCCTGTCGCATCCGACGATCGTTACGTCGGTGGAATTGACCAACAACGGCAGCGGTCAGTATGTGATCAATGCGAACCTTGCGGTCGTTCTGAATCCCAACATCGTCTTCGATAAATCCGGTCCGAGCAGAGTGTCCATGACCGATACGGCCAGCTACCGTATCTCGGTGGAGAACACCGGCAACCTTTCCACGACCAACACCGTGGTCACCGATACCCTGCACTGGACGATGAAATTCATCAGCGCCACCGGCGGCGGCGTCTACCAGCCTTCATCACACCGCATCGTGTGGAACATCGGCAAGCTCGATTCACTGGCGAAACGTGAGTTCGATGTGAAGGTCCGCTTCGTCGATACGCTCAAGAACAGCACGCAGTCAGTGAACCATGCGAGCATCACATCCAACCAGACGACCATCATACGGGATTCCGTGCCGACGCTGCTCTATCTGCCGCCGACCATGAAACTGTGGAAGGTCGCGAATGTGCACGAAGCATTGCCGGGTGATACGGTCGTCTATACCATCAAAGTGAAGAATGTCTCCGGTTCCTACGGTGACAGCGTCCGGATCAGCGATGCCCTCCCGGCACAGGTGCAGTTCATCAACTCCGCTGTTCGCTACTTCCGCGCACAACCGCAGTCGGTCACTGCTGGAACAGCATCGTATGATACCGCAGCCCATCTGCTCACGTGGTTCCGCGACACCGTGTTCGTCGGCGATTCTGCCGAGATCACGGTCTTCACGCGTGTCCGCACGGACCTGGCCCCCGGAATGCACATCCACACCAACATCGCCAACATGGAGTGGAACGGCGGCATCCTGACCTCCGATCTCGATTCGTTGAGCGATGCCACGGTCCGTTCGTTCGTTGCGTATCTGAACATCACCAAGCAGGCGCTTCGCAAAGTGGTGGAGATCGGCGATATCGCCACCTACGTCGTGACCGTGACCAATATGAGCTCCAACAGCGTGGCACGCGATGTTCAGGTCGTGGACCGCATCCCGTTCGGCTTCCGGTACATGAATGGCTCCTCGTTCATCGACTCCATGCGGATCGCTGACCCGACCGGACGCAGGGAACTGCTCTGGCTGCTGAAGGATTCTCTCGCTCCCGGCGCGTCGGTCCGCTTCGTCTATCGTCTGACGGTCGGTGCCGGTGCTGTGGAAGGGGATGGTATCAACACGGCACAGGCATTCGGTGTGTCGTCGTTCGGTGATCCGATGTCGTCGGCGGTCGTTTCCGAACGTGTTGAAGTGCGCCGCGGTGTGTTCAGCACACACGGTCTCATCATCGGTAAAGTGTTCTATGACGATAACCGCAACCGCTATCAGGATTCCACCGAAAAGGGTGTGAAGGGGATCGAACTGATGATGGAGGACGGCACGCGTATCATCACCGGCGACGACGGTAAATACTCTGTTCCGGATGTGCTGCCGGGCGAACACGTCATCCGTGTGCGGACGCATACACTGCCGAAGAATTCCTATCTGGAGATGGGCTACAATGACTTTGCGCGTGACTCCACATCCCGCTTCGTGAATCTGACCGAATCCGGTATCGCACGGGTCGACTTCTATCTCGTGCGCAACAGTGTCCGTCCGGATTCGCTCCTGCTGAGCCAGTCCGCAGCGAAGATCGGTGACTTCTCCATCCAGCGTATCGCGTCACCGCGCAACATCGTCTTCATCGAGGACAAGCGTCTTGCATCCATGAAACTGACCGGTTTGAATTTCGAGGTCGGTAAAGCGGTCCTGAAACCGGAAGCATACGTTACGCTGAAGCAGTTGGCGGACATCCTTCGTGAGTATCCGGACCAGCCGTTGATCATCGCCGGCCACACCGATTCCATGAAGATCGCCACGGCGGAGTTCCCGAACAATCGTATCCTCTCCATGTCCCGTGCGATGGCCGTGAAATACTATCTGGTGGAACGTGAAGGGATCAATGTCGACCGCATCCGCATTGAAGGACACGGCGAGACACGCCCGGTGGCGACGAACAAGACCATCGACGGACGCTCCTTGAACCGCCGCGTGGAGTTCTACTTCACGCCGAGCACCGAGGATAAACCGGTCACCGAGATGCCGGTAGCGATCGAGATCCCGGTCGAATACACCGGTACCGAATTTGTCACGAAGGTCGACTTCCGCGATATCCTGAATCCGTCGTACACCTATGTTGAAGGAAGCGCGACCTTTGCGGACAGTGCTGTTACACCGGTGGTGAACGGCAACGAACTGCACTGGACGCTGCGCAACCTGGGACCGAACTTCAAACACACGCTTCGGTACACGGTCATGGTGAAACGTCCGGCAGGTTATGAGATCGAAACACTGCGCTCCACGTCAGCATCCATTTGCTACTTCATCGGAGACAGTGCGCTGAAGTGCATCGATTCGCTCACGACGGTGAACGAAGTGGCGGTCGCCGTGAAGGGACGCGCTGTGAACTTTGTGATGTCCGGTGTGTTGTTCGATGTGGCCAAAGCGACCCTGCGCAGTGCAGCGCTCAGCTCGCTTGAAACGACCGCGAAGTTCCTGCAGGAGGATCCTTCCGCGACCGCAGTGATCGAAGGTCATACGGATTCTTCGCCGATCAAGACGAAGGAATTCCCGTCCAATATCGAACTGTCGCAGGCACGCGCGAACACCATCAAGCAGAAGCTCATCAACAGCTTCGGTATCGCGCCGGAACGCCTCAAGACCATCGGTTACGGCGAGTTCCGTCCGCTGGCAACGAATGCAACGAAGGACGGCCGCCAGGTGAACCGCCGTATCGAGATCCGCATCCTGCGCAGCGAGTTCGCTGACCGCGTGCTGCCCGAAGGGGGAGTGGACTCGTCCAGACTCGTCATCGAGACACTGCTGCCGAAGAATGCACCGGCGGTCCTTGATTCCATGGTGAGCGATAAATCGAAAGAACGGCATATCCTGAAACTCGAGCTGCGCCGTATGGAGAAACATAACACTGTGTCCACGACGATCGTGGATACGATCCCTGCCGGTTTGAATCTGATGCCCCGCTCAGTGATGGCCGTGAGCGGTGTTGACAGCATTTCCGTCTCCGGCAGAGTGCTGACGGTCCATTGTTCCAATAGCGATAGTACGGTCCAGTTGTATTATATTGCAGAGGTATCGGACGATGGCCGCGGCGCAACGACGGTCTCGAACGAATTCACGGTCCGCAAGGTACAGACCGATGGTTCGGTCACAGTAGAACGCTCGGCACCGGCTGCGATCGAGATCAATGCGCAGCGTGCCGTGAAGCGGAATCAACGATAATGATGAAACGACTCCTTCATATACTAGCGGTTCTGTTCCTGTTCGGCGCTTCGGCGTCCGCACAGCTGCAGATCATCACGCCGGCACAGGACAGTACGGTCAGCGCACTCACGCGTCAGGTCGTGACAGCGCAGAGCGCGACCGGATTCGATGCGGAACTGTATGTGAACGGTACGTTCGCACAGCGTAAAACCGTCCGGACGGACGGTTTCGTTGATTTCATCAACGTGGAAGTACCGCAGGGTCCTGTCGAGTTCGAAGTAAGGATCGTGAATCCGGACGGGACGCCGGCGTTCTGGGAGAAGCGCACCATGCATATCCTGGGCGGTCCTGCCCGTATCGAGATGGAGTTGGAGAACAGTTCGGTTGAAGCGAACGGACAATCCACGGTAAAAGGTTTCGCGCGCGTGTACGATCAGTGGGATTATGTGATCCAGGGTGACCTGTATATCACGGTCGGGGCGGACAGCGGCAGCATTGCTACCGTTGATGCGGATTCTTCCCGCCGCGGGATCCAGATTCCTGTGGTGAACGGCATTGCTGAGTTCGAATACCGGGCCGGCACCGGTGCAGGTGTTTCGCGCGTCGGTGTGCAGGTGGGACAGGTCACGGCAGAGAAGGAGATCTTCCTGAATACGCCGACTGAGCCGTTCACGCTGGTGGGGCTTGCGAACGGTACCGCAGGATTGTACTCAGCCAAAGGGGACAGATCGCAGTTGTTCGACGACCGTTCATTCCCTGATGGGTTGACGACCGATGGACGGGTCGCAATGTTCGCCCGCGGTTCCGTCTATGAACGCTACCTGCTCACGGCATCGCTCGATACGGACCGGAAGAACCGCGGCAGGTACTTCCGTGAATTGGATCCGGATTATCTCTATTCCATCTACGGCGATAACAGTATGCTGTTCTATGATGTCCAGACGAACCGGAACCTCTATATCAAATTGGAACGGGATCAAACGTACGGACTGTTCGGCGATTATAATACCGACCTGACAGGGCAGGAGTTCATCTCTTACAACCGCACGCTGAACGGCATCAAGGCCGGACATCAGGACAAGAAATGGAAATTGAGCGGTTTCGGATCGCTCACTGACCGGCGTGCAACACAGATCGAACTTCGCGGTCAGGGACTCTCCGGATTCTATGACCTCGGCTACACGGACATCACTCCCGGAACCGAAAAGATCCGCATCGAAACACGCGACCGGTTCCATTCCGAAGTATTGTTGAAAGTGGAGCATCAGAGCCGCTTCAGCGACTATGACATCGACTATACGCAGGGTTCGGTCTTCTTCAAACAGCCGGTCTCTGCCGTGGACCACGACGGGAACCCTGTCTATATCATGGTGTCGTTCGAAGCAAAGACCGGCGGAGCAATGTCGTACATTGCCGGCGGACGTGCAGAACATCATTTCAACGACCAACTGACATTCGGTGTGACGGCAGTTACGGAAGAGCAGTCTCCATCCAATTTCCTCATGCTGGGCACCGATGCGAAATATTCCTTCGGTTCCATGCTTTCGGTGGGAGGGGAGTTCGCACGTTCCTCGAACATCACCGGTTCTGGTGTCGCTTACAAACTGAACGGGACCAGTTCGCCGGTATCAGGGCTGCGGCTGAACAGTTACTACCGCAGGGTGGAAGCAGGATTCACCAACGAGACGCAGATCGGCGGACGGCGCGAGTTGGGGACGATCAAGTACGGACTCGGCGGGGATTATGTGCTGACCTCGTCCACGAAGCTGCTTTCTGATTATTACCAGACACATCAGAACAATTCCACCGGCGGTACGAACGATGTCCGGTCAGTCTCTGCAGCAGTGGAACAGCGGCTCGCGGCAGGATTCAACGGTCAACTGAAGGTCGAGGATGTGCGGTATGACGGGATGAATCCCGATACGTTACAGCCGTTCCTCGCCACGCATTCGACGCTCGGATCGGCAAAACTCGATTATACCTATACGGAAAAGCTCAAGATCACCGGTCTGCATGAACGGAACCTTGGTTCCTCACCGGAACTGACCAGACCGAATGCAACGTCCCTCATCGGCGAATACCGTGTAACGAAGGATATGACGCTGAATGTTCAGGAGAAGTTCTATGAGAACGGCGGGATGATGTCCACCGTCGGATTCTCGACGAACGTCTTGGAGAACACACAGGCGTACGGTAAATACGAGATCGGGAACGCCATCGGTGCTTACCGCAACCAGGTGAGTATCGGTTTGAAGAATAAATTGAAGGTCACGGAGGATGTCACCGGGTATCTCGGATATGAGAAGACCAAGGCCCTTGGACAGCGTGTCGGCGAGGCGGCAACTCAGGATCATTCTGCATATTCCGCCGCATTGGAGTATCTCCCCAAATTACCGCTGAAGGTCGCAACGAAGGTCGAGTTCGGCGAGAACAGCGTTTCGGACAAGACCAACTTCACCTTCGCCGGAGATTACCGGTTCGAACGCGATTTCAGTTTCATCGTGAAATACCGCGGTGCCAACGAAAGCGCGAAGAAATCCGACAGTTACCGGGATATCGAGCACCTGATCGCCGGTCTGGCGTATCGTCCGGTGGATGAGAACTGGCTGAACGTGATCGGCAAGTATGAGGTGAAGGTCGATAAGAACCATTATATCGCACCGTTCATCGATTACAATACCTCCATCATCTCCATCCATTCATTCATCGAACCGGTCCGGAAACTGGAGTTCGGATTGAAGTATGCATACAAAGCATCAACGGAGAACTCGGTCAACTTCGGCGCGACCACCAATACCAATTTCTATCTGCTGCGTGCGGAATATGATATCACCGACGATCTGAATGCCGGCGCAGAATACCGGCTGCTGCATCAGCTGGAAGCAGGGGATAGATTGAACGGATACAGCATCGATGCCGGTTACGTCGTTTACCGGAACGTTCGTTTGACCGTGGGATACAATTTCAAAGGATATAAGGAACTGGATCTGGTCGATTATTCGCTGTGGTCCCGCGGTCCATTCATCCGCCTCAGCTTCAAATTCTCTGAAGAATTGTTGGGACTATGATAAGGGAGAGGTAAACTTCTCCCTTAATATAGAGCGATCGATCCTGCCATTTTTCCCGTCTGATTCGTCATTCTGCACTACGCAAACCCCCGCACCTCTATAAACTCTTGAATTCTTTTCTGTAAGTGCTTGATTTTGTTCGCCTATATCTTATATTTAAGTATATAGTGCTCATCACAACAAGGGTCTTATGGTGAAAAGTATTCTTTTCTTCGCAATTGTGTGTCTGGTCGTGGCAGGGTGTTCCAATACTTCATCTCAAAGAACCGAACCTTCCGCAACACTTTCCGGTTATTCCCACTCTCTCTACAGTCCATATATTCTCGCTTCAGCTCCTTTTCCGTTCGGTTTGAAGGATACGGTCACCAACGGCCGTCCCAATCAAACCATTGCGGAAGCGGATTCCGTAGCAGCAGATACTACGGAAGAAGAGATCGAGAAGCAGATCGCTGACCTTCTTGAGCGGGCCCGAGAGCACTATTTGGTGGCGTTACAGGCGCAGGCGGAAGGGGATTCCTTGATGTCGGCGGATGAATTCGAGGAATCCATCAAACTGCTGAACGAGGCCAGTTACTTCCCGAATATCGAAGAGGTCGCCGATTTCAATGAACTCATCCGGAGCGTGATCGAGGATTATGAGAAGTATATCGCCACGATCGACAGTCTGGGTGCCAACAGTTCTATCTTTGCACTCCGCGAAAAGCTGAACCTGGACATCGAAAAGATCGACATCACCAATATCCAGATACCGCCGTCTCTCATCCCCAAGACCGATGTCCCGCTGCATATCAATGAGTATACGAAACGGACCCTCGCCTTTTTCATGGGAAAAGGGAGGGGCCATATGGAAAATTGGATCTACCGCTCGGGAAAGTATTTCCCACTCATGTCGAGGATATTCGCCGAGGAAGGATTGCCTCCGGAACTGATGCTCCTTTCTCTGCCGGAAAGCGGCTTGAATCCGACCGCCCGCTCCTGGGCGAAAGCAGTAGGGTTGTGGCAGTTCATGAAAGCGACCGGTGCACAATACGGACTCCGTTCGAATTACTGGTACGATGAACGGCGTGATTTCGAGAAGGCGACCCGTGCGGCCGCACGCCATATGAAGGACCTGTATGCAGAATTCAATGACTGGCATCTGGTCTTTGTTGCGTACAACGCCGGCGGCGGCTGGGTCCGCCGCGGCATTCGACGCACCGGTTCGAGCGATTACTGGGAAATGCGGCACCGGCTTCCCAGAGAGACGCGAAACTACGTCCCGCAGTACATCGCAACGGCGCTCATCATCCTCCGTCCCGAAGCATTCGGTTTCGGCGACATCAAGAAAGCCGATTCGCTTGCGTTCGAAAAAGTGACGGTGGATGATTGCATCGATCTTGCCATCCTGGCGGAGTGTGCAGAAACAGACCTTGAGACCATCCGTGATCTCAATCCCGAACTGACGCAGTGGTGCACACCGCCGAACTACAAAGGATATCAGTTGAGGGTCCCCTTGGGGAAATCCGCCGTCTTTGCCGAGAATTACCTGAAGATACCGGAAGAGCGGAAGCTCGATTTCGCCATCCACACCATCCGCCGCGGAGAGACCCTCAGCAACATTGCTGCAAAATACAAGGTGACGAGTGCAGTGCTGACGGAAGTGAATAAACTTCCCCGTACCAAGCGGCTGAAGGTCGGAGCGACGCTCGTCATTCCGGTCCGATCGAGCTCCGCATCCGCCATCGTGGAAGCACAGCGGAAGAAAGAGATCGCAGACCAGCAGCGGTATAACCGCATCAAAGAAGAAGGACGAAAGGTCGCGGCCGCCAGAGCTTCCATCGCCGGTACTGCCGCACCCAAGAAGAAGACACGTGTGGAACAAAGCACCTATGAACCCGCAGGCCGTGTGAAACTGACCTACACCGTGAAATCGGGTGAGACCATCGGTCACATCGCTGAATGGTTCAATGTTCGCGCCAGTCACATCCGGAACTGGAACAACATCCCGTACGGGAAGCATATCTTCGTGGGACAACGGTTGGCGATCTGGGTGCCGGAAGAGAAAGTGGAACAATATAAAGTCCTCGCCACCCGCTCCTTCAAAGAGAAGCAGCAGGCAAAGCGGACATCGGCAAAGAAGTCAGGAACATCGAAACAGGAGAGCAAAGCGACGCTCGGTTGGATGCAGCACAAAGTGAAGAAAGGGGAGACGCTGGAGAAGATCGCAGCAAAATATGATGTTGCGATCGCCGACCTGAGATCGTGGAATAAATTGAAGACCAGCCGGATCAATGCCGGTACCGTCCTCGAAGTGTTCGCACCGGACCAGTCCGATGAACCGGCGGAAGACGTGGTCGTTACGAAGAAACCTGTGGCAAAGAGCACGAAGAAGACCGCAACCTATGTCGTGAAAAAAGGGGACACACTGGAGACCATCGCCGATCGCTACAATGTGTCCATCGATGACCTGAAGAAATGGAACGATCT
>JAVBYA010000227.1 GCA_030824295.1 Bacteroidota bacterium | reverse complement strand
GTCCCGCCGAACCCGATCGTCCGCCGGGTGATCATGTTCACATCCGGAATATCGCTCCGGTCGATCCGCTCATAATCGATCATCACGTTCCGCCGGAGCGCTTCCGCTGCAACGACGGCACTCACCCGATCCATCTGCCGTTCCGCACGGATGCGGGCGGCGGCCGTACCTTCATAGGATGATGCATAGACCGAATCCTCTGCCAGCCGGCGGTGCTCGGTCTGCATGATCGTCTCCGCCACGGCGAATTCGGCAAGACGGGAACGGCGGTACCGCTCCCATACTCCCATATCACGGCGGACATCCGCATCGAAGTTCAATCCCCGGGCATATCCCTCTTTGGCGATCAGTTCGGACTCGGCGATGCTCCGCACCAACTGGAAGAACAACGGGACGAACAATCGGGGACGCATACTGGGGAAGGAATATTCATAGAAATAGAGATGTTCCAGGAAGATACCCAAGGGGACCGACCCGAATGTTCCGCGAATGATGGCCGAATCGAGTACCGGACGGAATTCGTACATCATCGGTGTGATATCCCCGGCAAGGTAACGATACCCGGCAGGGACCCGGCGCTCGGAAGTATCGCGCATCATCAGCTGATGCATCCGCTGCGCGACATCATAGAACAACACGGTATCCGCCTGCATCTGCTGACGGCGGAGCATCTGTCCCAACAGATCGGACTGCAGCTGCGACTCTTTCCGGTCCCGCAGCATATCAGTGACGATCTTGTGCCGGTCCACGAATGACTTCCCTGCTGCTGCCGGATTGGATCCATCTTCCAGCAATATCGCCGTGACGATCCCGAACATCACCGAGCGGACCGGTCCGGCGATCTGATATTTCTTTGTAAGGGAATACGCGGCGCGTTCCAGGACGGAATCGGCCGAACCGAATGAGATGAAAAGAGTATCGTGCTGGAGTGCTCCGGCCGGGATCGTCCTGCGGGCGGTCGAATCGGCCGGACGCTGCTGCTTCCATTGTTTGACGAACTGTACTCCCTGAGCTTCCGTGGCGAACTTGGCAACGATCAAACGCTTCCGGATCGCATAGTGCCGCATCGCCGCAGCGGTCTCATCCTGCGTGATGCGGACCCGGTCCCGGACCATCCTTTTGAAAAGCGCATCCCGCACAAACAGATGCTCCATCACCGTCCGCTCGAACCGTGCTTTCCATTCCGTTGAATCATCCGTGCGCTGCATCTCCGCAAGCAGATACTCCCCTACCAGTGATTCCACTGCTTTCCGTTTCGCGGAAGTGAAATCCCGTTCCTTCACTTTCTCTTCGAACGGCATCAGCGAGATCCGCTCGAACAGATCACGCGATGTCACAACATGACGGTCCACCACGGCCAGCGTATCATCCAATCCGCTGCGCTCGGCGAATTGAGCGTGAGTCTGCGAACAGAGGAGCAGGAATATTATGACGATACCGATCAGCTTCATAGAATGATCAATATGTCAGTTGTACTGTTGCCGGTAATGAACGAACGGGGATGAATCCGTTCACCGGTTGAACCGCCGCTCCGTTCACTGCCGCGCTCTTCAGTGGAGTCGACTGCAGCGACACCGGTATAAGCACTGGGGTCTTCGCCGCATTGATGCTCCCGGAGAGAGTCACGGCGGTCACATTGTTCGCCGCGGGTGCGATGTAATAGTTGAGTGTCCCGAAATGTGTCGGCAGATCCTTCACCGCCAGACCTTCCTTCACCCAGGAATCCTTGAGTCCGGCACCGATCACCAGGGAATGATCATCATCGATCTCATAGACGAACATCGCGCGGATGGCATTGATATAGTCCGAGCCGACCCAGGTGTGCGGCATATCCCCGATGAACCGGACCGTCCGATACCCGTTCGCGACCACTTCTGCCCAATGATTCCATCCGTTGGGACGCAGGTCCTTCATGAAATACTCCAACGCGTAATGCGCACGGTCCTTTTGTCCGATATAGACGAACGTGCCGATATTCCGCACTTCGTACGGCGTATACGCATCCCAATTCAACTTCCCTTCCGCCCGCTCCGTGAACCAGGCGAAATACTTGTCGAACGTATTGTTGAATGCCGGCTGCGGGACGTATTTCATCTCGCCGTTCGGAAAGAGCGCGATGGAGGTGGAGGTCGCATCGAAGTCCCCCTTCTCCACGCATCCGGGGATGTAACTGACAGACCGGTTCTTCATGGCGAGAGCGATGGAAGCATAGAGGTCGGTCCGGAATGCCCGGGCAAGACTGTCATACCACGCCGCTTCTTTCTTCTTTCCGAGAACAGCGGCAGCAGCAGCGGCATCCTTCATCCCTTTCAGCACGAAGAAATTGTCCCAGTACGAATGCATCGCTTTATCCGAATATCCTTCATGGCTGATCGATTCCGTGACGAGTCCGTAGAACGCCCGCTTCTCGTCATTGCCGTTCCTGTATTCCGGCGTCATCCGCTGCGCGCGGAGCGATTGGATGTAACCGACGGCAGCGGTGATATTGTTCCACCGTGCGCGGAGGAACGCCGTATCGCCAGTGAAGCGGAAATACTCCATGATGCCGAAGATGAGCTGACCGTGACTGTCGTGCTCCGGCACCGGGTCCGGTCCCCGCGTATCCACGACGCATGGAACTGCACCGCTCTCGTAC
>JAVBYA010000171.1 GCA_030824295.1 Bacteroidota bacterium | reverse complement strand
CGGGAATGCGCTGAGCGGTGTGGTGAACTATGTGACCAAAGAAGGCGGAGCGAAACATACCGGATCCCTTCGAGTTCTGACCGGGGATTATTACAGCACCAACGAGGATATCTTTCCGCATATCAAGAGTTACAAACCGCTCAACACATCCCGCTTGGAAGGGACCTTCGGCGGACCGACGCTGATGGATGAATTGACATTCTACGTTTCCGGCGTCTACGACCGCAATAACGGATATCTGTACGGTAATCGTATCTATAATACGACGGATATGTATGTGACGCGTGATGAGTTCACGAAACGGATCGCATACAAAGATACACTCGGGAACATCATGCCCGATCCGGGTAATGCAGGATTCCCCGCCTATGATGTCGATCCGCGCAATGGGACCAATGAGCGTCCCTACTATTTCAATCCTCTGAACAGACCGTTGTCCTACGTCCCCGGCATCGCAGAACTTGCGACCGGCAATGTTAAAGCCCTTGTTCCTTCCTACGATCTTTCCGGTCTTCCCACAGGTGACAGTGCGTTGGTCCCGCTGAGCACGAGCGAATCGTTCAATATCCAGGGGAACATTGCCTATCGTCTTTCATCCACCATGCGGTTGAAATACGAAGTGGTTTATGATAACGCTGAAAGCCGAAGCGCATCGTACTATGGCTACCGCTTCAATCCGGACGGCCGGCCCACCAGCTACAGCAATGGACTTGTTCAGGCATTGGATTGGTCGCATACCCTCGACAATACGATGTTCTACACCGTGAAACTCTCCGCCAGCACCACAGAGGATAAGACCTACGCATACGAAGATATCAACGATTCCCGCTATCTTCCGGGATTCTATCAAACGACGCTGCCGATCGTTGGATTTGTGACCGGCGGCGTTTCACTTGGACGGACGTTCCGGAACTCCGAATCCTTCGGCGGGAAGTTCGACATCCAGGCGCAGCTTTTCGGCGCGCATGAAGTGAAGATGGGCGTTGAAGCACGACTTCATGAGATCAATCTTGAATCGTACGAAGTGGAATTCTATGACGTGAACAATCCGACCCGCATCGTCGATGACTTCCAGGATGTATACAGCGACAGTATCACGTATGCCCGGCGCAAACCCGGCATCGGTTCCGGGTACATCAATTACACGAAATCTCCGAAGCAGCTCTCTCTGTATGCGCAGGACAAGATCGAGCTGGAGAAATCGCTGATCCTGAACTTCGGACTGCGGTATGAATATTTCGACCCTGCTTCCAAGTACAATCCGAACCTGAGCAATGCTCTTTCCGCCCGCGATACCACGTTCCTCACCCGGGACCTCGTCGATGCTTCGGTGAAACACACGGTCAGTCCCCGTATCAGTATCGCATATCCCATCACGGACCAGGGAGTGATTCGGTTCTCGTACGGTCATTTCTACCAGTTGGGCAATCTGTCATCGCTCTATACAAACACCAATTTCCGGGTTGCCGGATCGCAACCGGTCTTCGGCAATGCCGATGTGAAACCGCAGCGCAGCGTGCAGTATGAGATCGGTCTGCAGCAGGGCCTCACACCGGACCTTCGTCTTGAAGTGGTCGGCTTTTACAAAGATGTGCGTGATTATATCTTCCGGCAGATCGTTGTGACGGCAAAAGGGGATATCTCCTATGAACTGCTCACGAACCTGGATTATGCGAACTCGCGCGGTCTGACCATCTCGCTGTATCAGCGCCGCATGCCGGGGAGCATCTTCTCTTCATCCCTCGACTATACGTTCTCCGTTGCAGAAGGGAACAGAACGGAACCGCGTGCCGATTTCTTCTTCAGCGAGAAATCAGGGAAGAGTGCCGAAACATTCCTCGTACCGCAAAGCTTCGACCGGACGCATATCCTGAACACGACACTCAACTTCAGCGAAGCGGACGATTATAGCGCAAGCATCGTCACCCGTCTGCAATCGGGTGCTCCGTATACTGCAAGCATCCCGGCGAGTCTCGCCACACAGCTCTCGAATTTCATCCAGAACAGTTCCGTGAAGCCGTTCCAATGGTCGGTGGATGTGAAGCTTGAGAAATACATGCTGTTCGACGGATTCCGGTATTCCTTCTTCGTGCAGGTCGACAATATCTTCGATACCCACAGCGAAACGGATGTCTATTCCAACAGCGGTAAAGCACTGTACAATGCGAACGAAGTGGCGAACCCGCGTGAGTTCCAGGAATTGAAGAACCGCATCAACCGCGGACATTTGGGATTGATCCCGCTCTCCGCGATCGACGACTATTATGTGAATCCGAATAACGTCAGCCGTCCGCGTCTGCTCCGGTTCGGTTTTTCCGTCCTCTTTTAATCCGTAGCCAATGAACAAGGAACCTATCCGTATGAAGAACTATCTTGTGATCGCTCTCGTGTTCTGTGCAATCATCGCCACGGCGCAGGAGAAGAAGATCGATTTCCGTTCCGCCGATGTCAAACTGCTCACAAAACAGCAGTTGAAAGAATACGTCCGGTGGCGCGATGATCAATTCCGGATGATGAAATCGGCCGGACTGCAGTCCGAGGTGAAAAGTCTTGTGATCCAGGGGAATAAGATCCGTTCCATCATCTATAATACCGGTGCGATCAGTAATCCCGGTGTTCAGGGGAACGTATTGGATCTTGT
>JAVBYA010000183.1 GCA_030824295.1 Bacteroidota bacterium | reverse complement strand
CCATATCCTGGATGCCGACGACCAGCCCCGCCTGGATGACCTCCAGCGTCGCTTCCAGAAGTAATTTTTCAGTGAACGGGTCCCCTACCTGAACGGATGGACGTTTCGACTCGGATTTTTCGGAGATCTCCTCCGATGCAAATGTCGCACCATGGATCCCGTCCCGTCCGGTCGCTGAACCGACGATCATCACGACATTGCCCTTCCCTTCCGCAATGGCGGAAGCGACATGACCATGTTCCACGATACCGATGGACATGGCATTCACCAGCGGATTGGTCTGATAGCATGGATCGAAATAGACCTCGCCGGCGATGGTCGGTACACCGAAACTGTTCCCGTAATCCCCGATCCCCTTCACGACCCCTTTCAACAGATGTTTGGTCTGCTTGTCATCGATGTCGCCGAAGCGGAGAGAATTGAGTGCGGCAATGGGACGCGCTCCCATCGTGAAGATGTCGCGCATGATACCGCCGACACCAGTCGCCGCACCCTGGTACGGTTCAACGGCGGAAGGATGATTGTGACTTTCGATCTTGAAACAGACCGCTAGTCCATCGCCGATGTCTACCAGTCCGGCATTCTCTTCACCGGCACCCACGAGAAGCCGTTTACCGGAGCGTGGTAACGTCTTCAACTGGGCAATGGAGTTCTTGTAGCTGCAGTGTTCACTCCACATCACAGAATAGATGCCGAGTTCAGTGTAGGAAGGCGTACGGCCGAGGATGGCAAGGATCCTGCCGTATTCCTCCTCGGTCAATCCGTGGTGTAAAGCCAACGCCAGGGTAACGGTCGGTTCAGTCGGTATGCTCATAATGACTCGATAGTGAATAAATGATCGTTCTTTTCTGCTGTTCTTCGTTCTGACACATGGATCTTTTTGATGATGCCGCTCCTTGGTGCCTTGATCTCGTTCTCCATCTTCATCGCTTCGATCACCAGGATGCCGTCTCCCTGCTGAACGGTGCTCCCTTCCGTACGCAGGACCTTTGTGATGAGTCCGGGCATCGGTGCCCGGACGGTCACGGCACCGTTCTCCGCACCTGCATCCTTCTTCAATTTCTTCGTCAACAGATCGCGCAGGGTCTCCCGCTCTATCGGGAAGATGAAATTGTTCACAGTTGCGGTCGTCTGTCCGCCGTTATTCGAGAGGAACAAATGGAATGAACGGCCTCCGATGATCACGCTGTATTCACCGGCAGAGATACGCCGGACATCGGCCGTGACGGGACATCCAGCCGCATCGGTGAGCACTCCGGTCGAATCTTCCAGGAACAACGTCCGGTCACCGATATGGATCGTCGTTCTACTCATTCAATCCCCGCAGTTTCCAGGCAGACACTGCCGGAGAGGCGTTCACCGGTATTTGGGTCGGATTGTGAAGCTGTGGATCTTTAGCATCGGCGGCATAGGCCGCAGCGATCGCTGATGACTCCTGTTCGTCCAGCAGACTGTCCGGAACAAGAAAATGCTTCGCCACAAAGTTGATATCATATGTTCCTTTGACGAATTCCGGGTGGAACAGGACCATTTCACAGAACGGGATGGTGGTCTTTACCCCGTTGATCTTATACTCCCGTAATGCCCGTTTCATCCGCTCGATGGCCTCCTCACGAGTCCTGCCATGCACGACCAGCTTAGCGATCATCGGATCGTAATGCATGGTGATCTCTGAGCCGATCCGGACCCCGGAATCGTTCCGGACTCCCAATCCTTCACTCGGTTGATAATGGGTGATCGTACCGGTGGAAGGGAGGAAATTATTGTCATATTCCTCCGCATAGATCCGGGCTTCTATGGCATGACCGGATATGGAAACCTCCGACTGGTCCAGCGACAATCGTTCGCCCTGCGCGATGCGGATCTGTTCCTTCACGATATCGATCCCATAGACCATTTCTGTGATGGGATGTTCCACCTGAACCCGGGTATTGACCTCCAGGAAATAGAAATTCATGGAAGCATCCAACAGGAATTCCATCGTCCCGGCATTCACATACCCGGCAGCTTTGGCTATCTCAACGGCTGCATTCCCCATTTTCGCCCGGAGCGCCGGTGTTACAGCAATACTCGGACATTCTTCAACAACTTTTTGGTGCCGGCGCTGAACAGAACACTCCCGCTCCCCCAAATGGATGACATTCCCCAACGAATCTGCCAGTACTTGAATCTCGATATGCTTGGGATTGACAATATACTTCTCGATATAGACCCGGTCATCAGAAAATGCCTTCGCTGCCTCATTCTTCGCGCGCTCGATAGCATTCTCCAACTCTTCCGGAGAATCCACCCGGCGCATCCCCTTCCCTCCGCCGCCGCCTGACGCTTTGATCAGCACAGGATATCCAATAGAAGAAGCAGTTTGATGTGCTTCAGCTAAGTCGTTGATAGCTTTGGTGGTACCCGGCACGATCGGAATCTTTTTCTTCGACAATAGATCCCGGGCTGATGTCTTGCTGCCGAGCAATGCGATCGTCTCCGGACGAGGACCAATGAAGATCAACCCGGCATTCACAACAGCTGCTGCAAATTGTTCCTTTTCAGAGAGAAAGCCGTAGCCGGGATGCACTGCATCTGCGCCGCAATCTTTCGCGATTTGAATGAGCTTATCGATCCGGAGGTACGTATCAGCAGACGTAACACCATGCAG
>JAVBYA010000334.1 GCA_030824295.1 Bacteroidota bacterium | reverse complement strand
CCGGAACTCCATACACTCATCGAACAGTACCACGTTATCCTGGAAGTGACCGGCGACGGCAGCGGGAAGGATCTCACCCATTTCTCCGCCGAGTGGCTGCAGAACAGCGCGGCACTCCCTGCCGGAAGCAAGCGGTATTACTTGTTTGCGGACCAGGACCATGGGTTCATCAGCAACTATCAGGATACGGTCTTCAGCGACGATGATCCCCATGTGACCTACTTCGGCGTGAAGGGGATCGTGAATCAGGACTTCCCGAAGGTACAGAACGTCATGCACGACGTCACCTTCCCATGGCAATTGACGGCGACGCCTCAGATCACCGGTGACCCGGTCTTCGGATTCATCCCTGCAGCACTGGCAAAGGATACGGTCACACTCTGGTACCATCCATATTATGAAGTACCGCTCTTCACTAACCGGATGGATCAGCTGGCACCGGCATCGAACGGAACAGTGATCTTCAATGATACCAAGAACGGATTCCCGGTCGGCATCACTGCATCCGATCCGAACGGAAAATGGCGCTCGTATTTCCTCGCTTTTGACTGGATGGCGCTGGATGTCCGCAGCGATACCTCTTCGATCCTGTATGATTACCCATTCCTCGATCCGAAATACAAGTGGATCTCGGATATTCAAAACATCGGGAAGACGCTCGCCGCTCTTGCCGGCCCCACTTCCGTTCCTGCCGATGCCGCATTGCCGCTGCAGTTCTCGCTCGGACAGAATTATCCTAATCCTTTCAACCCGTCCACGACGATCGTCTTCTCACTGCCGACGGACGGACCCGCAGTGCTGACGGTCTATGATGTTCTCGGGAAAGAGGTCCGGACACTGCATAACCGCTGGACCGACGCCGGAAGATATTCCGTTGCGTTCGACGGCAGCGGTCTCCCCAGCGGACTCTACTTCTACCGGCTCTCCTCCGGCGGCAGCCATCAGACCAAAAAGCTGCTCTTGCTGAAATAACGGCAGATATTTGCGTATGAATCGATAGTTCCGCTCATCCTGAGCGGAACTATTCGCTTTCCCTTTCCCCGAATTCCCCGTATCTTTCCGCACCAACGACGGAAGCAAACATCTTCCGGCCGTCCGAACGACAACATCACACTCAAACAGAGTCCCACTATGGTCATAACCAACAAATCCGTACTCGTGCTCGGCGGCTGGGGGCTGGTCGGCTCCGCTATTTGCCGCAAATTGATGGAAGAGAAACCCAAGAGGATCATCCTCACTTCTCTGAAAGAATCCGAAGCAAAAGAAGCGTGCGAAACAATGCGGCGGGAATATCCCAAAGCAGGCAAGAATTTCTTCGTCCCATGGTGGGGGAACATCTTCGTGCGGAACGAGTTCAAGGACCTGAACCGCGAAGATATCCTGAATGACGCTGCGAAACGGACAAAGTTCCTGGAGGATGTCATCGATGAATTGACCCCTCCGGTCCTCGAACGCTCCGCCCTCTTCCAGCTGATCAACAAGTACCGCCCGGACATCGTCATCGACTGCATCAACTCCGCCACCGCCATCGCCTATCAGGATATCTTCCAAAGTTCCCGGGACGTGCTCATCTCGCTCAAGGGGGACGGGGCGAATCTTCGTGAGAGTGTGGAGCGGTTACTGGCAACGCAATATACCCCGCAGCTCATCCGGCATGTGCAGATCTTCTACCGCTCCATGAACATCGCCAAGACCGGCATCTATGTGAAGATCGGCACGAGCGGCACCGGCGGTATGGGTCTCAACATCCCGTACACGCACAGCGAAGAGAAACCCTCCCGCGTACTCCTCTCCAAATCCGTTGTTGCCGGCGCCCATACGATGCTGCTGTTCCTGATGGGCCGTACGCCGGATGCACCGATCACGAAAGAGATCAAACCGACCGGCGCCATCGCATGGAAGAAGATCGCCTACGGAGAGATCGCGAAACGCGGCAAACCGATCGAACTGGTGGACTGCGCGCCGGACCAGGGGGTGGAACTGAAGGGAAAATTCAGCATCCGCATGAAGAGTGCGGCCGTGCCGACCGGACAGCGCCTGAAATCTGTCTTCATCGATACCGGAGAGAACGGCATCTTCTCGCGCGGCGAATTCGAAGCGATCGCCACACCGGGACAGATGGAGTTCGTCACGCCGGAAGAGATCGCTGAATCCGTGCTGTACGAGATCCGCGGCGGCAATACCGGACACGACATCATCAACGCGCTGGACAATGCGACACTCTCCCCCACGTACCGCGCCGGTTTCATGTTCCAGGGAGCATTGGAGAAGATGAAGCAGTTGGAGAAGCTGCATGATACGAACAGCGTCGCGTTCGAGATGCTCGGCCCGCCGCGACTCTCCAAGCTGCTGTATGAAGCACATCTGCTGAAAAAGGTCTACGGAACGGTCAATACCGTATTGAAGACATCGGCAAAGAAGATCTCGCAGGATGTCACCGCATACATCACGACCGATGACGCACTCCGTTCACAGATCATCTCCATCGGCATCCCGATCCTGCTGCCGAACGGCACCACGCTGCTGCGCGGCAACGAAGTGAAGATCCCGGCATACCGCGGCATCAACGAACTGAACGTCTCGCCGGAATCAGTCCAAGAATGGTCACAGGCCGGATGGATCGACCTGCGCCCTGCGAACATGGAACAGTG
>JAVBYA010000252.1 GCA_030824295.1 Bacteroidota bacterium | reverse complement strand
GAGTATCTCATAATGGTCTTCTTTGATGGATGCAAAAAGGAAGAGGTGCGAAGAGATGCACCTCAGCTGTTCAGTTCTTCACGAACGATGCTTCGAGCGGTTTTGCTGCTTCAGCGATCTTCTCGACGACATCCAAACCAATCTTCTTCGACGTTGATATTTCAGTGAAGAAATTATCCTCGTTCCCCTGTTTCACGACGATCATATGCAGCGACGCCTCACCGCACAGTTTATTGAAGTCGTCCGACTGTTGTCCGCGGCGCGGTTTACCGCCGATGTGCAGCAGCAGGATCCTGATCTTCTGCTTCTGTGCGGCGGCGATCACTTCCTTCACCCGCTCCATCTCCTGCTCGCGGCTGATGCCGGCGGCGCCGAGACCTTTGGAACTGAAGCCCGGAACGATGATGAGGGTTTTGACATCCTTCACATCCGCAGCGGTTGCGCGAGTGACCGCTTTCGCGTTCAGACCGACCTTTTTACAGAGCATTGCGGCCATGGTCACATCGGCGCTCTGACCGGCAGAGGTGATGAGGATCGGCTGTTCATACTTCTCTTTGGACTGAGCAGTGAGCATTACTGCTGCTGTGATGATGAGTGCTGCGATCAGAGGCAAGCGGAACTGTTTCATAGATGATTCTCCTGTAGGTGAAGGTACGTGATTACGTTGTCTATTTCAAAAAACTTCCGGCGCCCTGCTGCAGCACCGCTTGATAGTCCGGAATACCCTCTACCAGCACGCTCTTCTCCGGGAACTGTTCATTGAACGCAGCAACGAGGGTACGGAATCCTTGAAGATGACGGGCGACCCGAAGCGATAAAGGCTCCCCCTCCTTCTCATACGTGATGCGGACGTTCCCGAGTTCTGCTGCGGTCCGATAGAATGGATCATTGCCTTCCAGGATGAGCGCTTCGTTCGTCACACCGCGCAGCCGTCCCTGGATCGGATTGCTGGTCTCCATCAGGAACGGGATGACCGGCGTTGCATCCCCCCACTCCCGATGGCTCAGTCCATGGAAATTCTTGGGAGAGATCTCCAGTGAGTATTTCAAATCCTCGAACTCAAGATTCAGCACGGCGTTCGCTGCGATGTCGTTCCCCTTCTCATGCGTGATGATGGCGTTGATGATCATCACTTCCGGGGCCGCTTCATGCAGATCGAACGCAACGTCCACCTTCTCCTGTTCAATAAGACGGACGAAGGCATGACCGACCTGCTGCATGAACGTTCCATCCTCTTTGCCCGGGTACGACCGGTTGAGATTCCGGCTCTCGAGTCCGGACAACTGCTGACCGGACGGATAGTGACGGTAAACGAGCGGATCGGGCCATTGATGGATCGGATTCCCTCCGCGGGAACCGAAACGGAACGTGCGCTCTCCACTTTTTGTCGTAAGTGTGAAATGCGTGGGAAATCCTTCCAGCGGATCGGTCGCGGTGAATCCGCTCGCGCAGGCCTGCGGGACGACGATGAGCCGTCCTTTGACAGGGCGAGCATTCTCCGTAACGATGGTCGCTGCGATGGAACCGGCCGTTTCGTTCGGATGTGTTCCTCCGAGAAGCAGAATGGTGGCTCCCGGTTCACCGCTGTCAAAGATATACACCGGCGTATCCCCTGCGGTCCCGCGAATGCCGGAGGAATAATCGCTCAGCATCCGCTGCGATGAACAATGGTCGGACGGAAAGACCGGATCCGGGGCATACATGGAAAGGAACTCGCGCGAGGCGATCACGGAAACGATCAGACCGGCGAACAACAACGCTGACGCAGTATAATGATGTCGCTGCATACTCTCCTATTCCTATTTGATCTGGAGGACCCGAAGCACTAACGGGATGATGATGATGACCATCGCCAACTGGTGACGCCAGTCCTTCTCGCGGAACAGTTCCGTCAGAACGATGGAAGCAACGATGGCTGCGATGATAATATAGAGGAAGAACAGCATGCTCTCTCCTATTGTAAGAATGAACCGATCTCGGCAGCATAGATGATCGTGATGATCCCTGCCGCCAGTGCGAGCAAAATGGGTACGACCGCTGCTTTGAGCACGGTGAAATGGTTCTTGATGCCGAGGATCTGAGCCGCGAACACACAAAGAAGCGACGGCGGCGGCATCAGATCTCCGATACCGGCGATCAAGGAAAGTGCAGAGGTCACCACGATCTCGTTCCGTCCCAGGAACACGAAGACCAGAGGTACACCGATAACGGAGGAAGCCGCATACGCAGAGCCCATCGCCGGCATGATGAGTGCGATACCGAGATAGAGCATCTCCGGAGGAAGCTGCAGTGCGCTCACGGCAAGATAACCTCGCACACCGGTCAGCGTCATGATCTGCACGAACATTCCGACGCCGACCAGGATCCCGAGCACCGGTAATGATTCCCGGATCGCAGTACGGGCGACCGTGATCACGTTGAACCGTTCTCCCGTCCGCACCCCCACCACAGCACCGATCATGAAGATGAGCGGGATACCGATATCCGGGACCACATCCGGCGCCACACGGATGCCGACCATCAGACCGATGACGATGACGAGAGGGACGAAGAGCAGTAGTCCATGCTTATCGTATACCGACCGGGGAAGTTTCTGCAGCACTTCTTCCACATCGATCCGCTTTATGAAACGGAACCGGTAGAACAGCGCCGTGG
>JAVBYA010000198.1 GCA_030824295.1 Bacteroidota bacterium | reverse complement strand
GGTTCCTGGGATTTGCCACCGTGAAAGCGGTCATCGACGCAGGGAAGAACATTGTGGATATCTCCTTCTTCCCGGAGAATGCATTGGAGCTCGATGCGCTGGCAAAGGAACGCGGAGTGACCGCCATCGTCGACTGCGGCGTGGCGCCGGGAATGCACAATATCATCATCGGGCGGTACAATGAACTGTTACAGCTTACTGACATCGAAACGCTGGTCGGCGGGCTGCCGAAAGTGAAGAAATGGCCATTCTATTATAAGGCGCCGTTCTCTCCCGTGGATGTCATCGAGGAATATACCCGTCCAGCCCGGTACGTGGAGAACGGCAATGTGGTGGTCCGCGAAGCACTGACCGACAGCGAGTTCATGGAATTTGATCACGTCGGCACGCTGGAAGCGTTCAATACGGACGGTCTCCGCTCCCTGATCCACACGCTTCCGCATGTCCGGAACATGAAGGAGAAGACCCTCCGGTATCCGGGCCATATCGATATGATCAAAGCGCTGAAGGCGAGCGGCTTTTTCAGCAAGGAAGCCATGACGCTGAACGGAAGAGCTGTCACGCCGCTGGAGATGACCAGTGCCGTCCTCTTCAACGAGTGGAAGCTCGGTGAGACCGAAGCGGAGCTGACGGTGATGCGCGTGACCATGAAAGGAAAGAACGCGGCCGGCAACACCGAAGAAGTGGTATACGATCTTTACGATGAGTACGATCCCGCCACGCAGACATCGTCCATGGCACGCACCACTGGATATACGGCTACCGCAGCCGCTTCTATGTTCCTGGAAGGACTCTTCAAAGATCACGGAGTCTTCCCGCCGGAATTGGTGGGCAAGCATGAACACTGTTTCACCTATATTCTGGCATATCTTGCTGAACGGAACGTGCGGTACACCAGATCTTCCCGCATCATCCACTGATATCGGACCGGAACCTATGAAGAGACTTTCCTTTCTCCTGTTGTTCGTGTTATTGATGTGTGCTGATGTTCTCAGTGCGCAGTTGTCCCCCTCGCTCACATCCGAGCAGAAGAAACTCCTTGCCGGCGGAACACGGACTCTGAAGGACGGTTGGACCGCCGTCCGCATCTCCGGTTCGGCGAGAGCGCGCGGCTTTCAGCACGGCTACCTTTTGGCGAAAGAGATCAAGGATGCCGTCCGGAAGACCGATGCAGCGTGGGTCTACCAAAGCGCGTTGGACTGGCAATGGCTGCAGCAGCAGACGATGAGGATGTTCACACCGCATCTCGGTAAGGAACTCCGCGCGGAGATGGACGGCATGGTCGAAGGGATCCGCGCCGCTGGCGTTGATGTCTCGTTCGAGGATCTGATGACGCTCAACGGTTCCACTGAAACGATGGGATACTGGTTCCCGACCGTGCAGGATACCATCTCGCCCAACGCCCACGACCGAAAGAAGGAATCGTGCAGCTCGTTCATCGCGAACGGTTCCATGACGAAGAACGGAGAGATCGTCCTGGCGCACAGCACCTGGAGCAGTTATTATTATCCGTACTCCGATGTGATCATGGAGATCCTCCCCGATTCCGGTGCGCGCATGATGTGGCAGACGAGTCCCGGACTCATCCACAGCGGCACCGATTTCTTCATCACCGATGCCGGTATCATCGGTTCGGAGACGACCATCGGCGGATTCCAGCCGTTCGATCCCGACGGGATCCCGGAGTTCGTCCGTATGCGGTTGGCGACGCAATATGCATCCTCTATCGATGAGTGGTGCGATATCATGAAGAAGGGGAACAACGGCGGTTACGCGAATGCCTGGCTCATCGGTGATACCAAGACCAACGAGATCGCGCGTCTGGAATTAGGTCTGAAATATGTCGGCTTCGAACGGACGATGGACGGATACTTCACCGGTTCCAATGTCGCCGAGGACCTCCGCATCCTTCGCCGCGAGACCGATACGAAAGAACTCGATATCCGCAATGCGGATATTGCCCGGCGCGTCCGCTGGAAACAGTTGATGAAGCAGTACAAGGGAATGATCACGGTAGAGCACGGCAAGCAGTTCCTGGCGGACCACTACGATACATATCTTCAGAAGGATATCCTCGCGGGACGCTCGCTGTGCGGTCATCTGGAACTAGATGACCAGAAATATGGACTGGATGAACCGTTCTACCCGCTCGGAGCATACGACGGTAAAGTGGTCGATGCCGCGATGGCTAAGAAGATGACCTTCACCGCCCGCTGGGGCGCGCCGTGCGGTACGCCGTTCGATGCAAAGAAATACCATGAGGACCATCCGCAGTTCGATTGGACCGTCGGATTGATCTACGACCGGAAGTCATATCCCTGGTCCATGTTCTCTGCCGTCAAAAATTAAGTACCGGTATTCCTCACATTGCACGACGTGAAATGAACAGGTGATCGTTCACGCGTGCACCCATTGACCGATCTGTAGCCATGCCGCCACTCCGCACCGTCCGCCGTATCCCCTTAGCGACCGTACCGACTCCGCTGCAGTCCGTGCCGCGTCTCGCCGCACACGCAGGATTGGTGAAGCTCTATATCAAGAGGGATGACCTGACCGGTTTTGCCGCCGGCGGGACGAAAGTGCGGAAGCTGGAATACGATTTTGCCGATATCGTTTCAAAACAGCACGATGTGGTGGTGACAGCAGGAGGGATCCAATCGAATCT
>JAVBYA010000364.1 GCA_030824295.1 Bacteroidota bacterium | reverse complement strand
TCTAAAAAGCGTTTATCCGTTTCATCGAAACTATTGTACTCATGACTATCCACATCCAGCACACTGGCGACGGTTCCATTGGCTCGGACAGGCACGACGATCTCCGACTTTGAATCTCCGTCACAGAAGATATGTCCGGGGAATGCATTCACATCGGGCACAACGAGTGTTTCATTCTTCTGGAACGACGTTCCACAGACCCCTTTGCCGACGGCGATGCGTGTGCAGGCGATCTTCCCCTGGAACGGACCCAGTACCAGTTCATTCGCGCCGGCATCGAACAGATAGAATCCTACCCATGAATAGTACGGCAGGGATTGTTTGAGTGCCGCAACAGTATTCGCCATATTGGCGATCGGATTCTGTTCGTCGGCCAGCAATGACACGATCTGCGGCAGCAGCTCCTGATAGATCTCCTCTTTAGACGAAACGGATATCTTAATTTGTTCCATGCTCTTCCTTATGGAACACGCGTTCGATGATGAGCGTGCTTCCTTTTGCTGCAGTGCGGACCTCTTGTTGTGCAGCGGCCGCCGTCCTGCGGATCACCGCGAGACCAACGGACCGATCCTCCATCCGAACCAGACTGGTGATGCGTCCGACATTAAGTCCTGCAACATCTTTGACGATATCACCTTCAGCTGCCGGACCATCCGATGTGAACTGACACAATGTGCGCTGGATCTTCTGATAGGTATCCAGCCGCGCGATCACTTCCTGTCCGATATAACATCCTTTCGTGAAACTGATCCAATCCCACAGGTTCAATTCCAGAGGATTGAAATCCTGCACAAGCTCTTTCCCGGCCGCAGGAATGCCGTTCATGATTCGCCAAAACTCGAATTCTTTCGTTGTGACTGCCGCATCTCCGGCACCGGCAACAAGAGTGAACGTTACGGGATGACCGTAGAAATCGCTCTGGAGCCCTTCCCGGGATTGTCCGAACTGCATCTGAACGACGGTGGATGACGTTCGGTCTCTCACCGTAACATCATCCATGATGATATACTTCTCCAGGAATGCAATCACATTGGACGTCATACTGCGACTGCAAATAAGATCCACTTCCGCGGCGTATCGCACGACCCACACTGCGTCGATGATCCTTCCCTTATCCGACAGCAGAAGTGTTTTTTTCATTCCGCCGACGGGAAGCCCGGAAAGGTCATTCGTCGATATTCGTTGAAGAAAATCAAGAACATCGGTACCGTGCAACCCGATCACTCCGAACAGATCTGACGCCGCTATTTCAGGATACCTTTCCAACATAGTCACTGATCGGAATACTTCATTGTGCGTTACGAACCTTCTCAGCGATCACTGAATAGAAAATCCCCTTTGCCCGCACCATATCGATGCTGCACTCACCATTCACCGTACCTGTGGTCCCGCTGGTGACAGTTCCGATCTTTGTTACCGGGACACCGTATGGTGCGCAATTCTTCTGGAGCTCCGTCAACGAACCGGCAGGAGCCGTGATAACGATCCGAGACTGGTCCTCTCCGAACAGGATGGCGTGGAGCGGATGTCCATCCAATTCCAACGTTACGTCGAAGCCGAACGTTCCCTTGCCAACGATGGCGCTCTCAATGAGTGAAATGATCAAACCGCCGTCCGATACATCGTGTGCCGACCGGACCTTGCCTTGACGGATGAGTTCCAGGGTACACTCCTGGAGTTTCACTTCGAACGCAAGATCGAAATGCGGAGCGTCGCCGCCGGTCAAAGCATGGATCCGGGAAAGATATTCGCTTCCGGAAAGATCGCCGCGGTTCTTTCCCAGCAGGAATATCTCATCACCGGCATTCTTGAAATCGGCCGTCGTTACATGCGCTTCCCTGTCCACGATGCCGAGCATGCCGATGGTCGGTGTCGGGAAAACGGCAGCGGTCGGACTCTCATTATAGAAACTGACGTTTCCTCCCGTGACCGGAGTGTCCAGCGCACGGCATGCTTCACCGATGCCGGCAACCGCCTCTACGAACTGCCAGTACACTTCCGGTTTGTACGGATTACCGAAGTTCAGACAATTAGTGATGGCAATCGGTTTGCCGCCGGTGCAGACCACGTTGCGGCCCGATTCAGCAACAGCGATCATCGCTCCTTTGCGCGGATTAAGATAGACATAGCGTCCGTTACAATCGGTCTTCGCCGCCAGCAGCTTCTCGGATTTCTTGATCCTCACGACGGATGCATCGGAACCGGGCAGCATCACGGAGTTCGTCCGCACCATCGAATCGTACTGTTCATAGATCCACTGCTTACTGGCAATGTTCGGCGAAGAAAGCAGTGTGTAAACGGATTCGTTCAGATCGGCCGGTACGGGAAGGGCCGCGATATTCACGCTTCGCGTCTCGCGGAGATATTCCGGTTCTTTCGTCTCGCGGATATAGACAGGGGCACCGCCTCCCAACACACATGTCTCGGCCGGTACGGCTGCCTTCAACTCCCCATTATGATTCACACGAACGATACCATCGTCGGTCACCGTTCCGATGGTGACACAATGCAGGTCCCATTTCTCGAAGATGCCGATAATGGCCTTCTCGTTCTCCGGAGTTGCAACGATGAGCATCCGTTCCTGGGATTCCGACAGCATGATCTCATATGCGGTCATGCCGGTCTCGCGGGTTGGCACTTTGTTCAGATCGATGATCATCCCGCATTTCCCTTTGGC
>JAVBYA010000340.1 GCA_030824295.1 Bacteroidota bacterium | reverse complement strand
CTGTATCGTCGGCTGCGCATCGATCGAAGTGGACTACATGTCCCATTCCATGAAAGTGAACGGCCGCGCCATCCGTCAGGGCGATTGGATCTCCATCGACGGTTCCACCGGCGAGGTGATGGACGGGAAGATCCCGACCAAGCCGTCCGAAGTGATGGAAGTGCTCATCAACAAGACGCTCGATCCGAAGAAAGCACCGACCTATCAAAGCTTCGCGAAGATCATGTCGTGGGCGGACCGCTACCGCACGCTGCGCATCCGCACGAACGCGGACCAGCCGGACCAGGCGCTGAATGCCGTGGCATTCGGTGCCGAGGGCATCGGTCTCTGCCGCACGGAGCATATGTTCTTTGGTGAAGGAAAGATCACGCCGATGCGTGAGATGATCCTTGCCGACAATGTGGACCAGCGCAAGAAGGCGTTGGCGAAACTGCTGCCGCTGCAGCGCGAGGATTTCGAAGGGATCTTCCGTGCGATGAAGGGCCTGCCGGTCACCATCCGCACCATCGATCCGCCGCTGCACGAGTTCCTGCCGCACGACAAAGCGACCCAGCGCTTCATCGCGCACGAAATGGGCGTCCGCTACGAGAAAGTGCACCGCCGCGTGCAGGAACTGCATGAATTCAACCCGATGCTCGGATTCCGCGGATGCCGTCTCGGCATCATCTATCCGGAGATCACCGAGATGCAGAGCCGCGCCATCTTCGAAGCGGCAGCGAACGTGATCAAGGAAGGGACCGATGTGTTCCCCGAGATCATGATCCCGCTCGTCGGCAATGTGCTCGAACTGGAAGACCAGGCAGCGATCGTCCATAAAACGGCGAAAGCGGTCATGGCCGAGAAGAAACTGAAGTTCAAATACCATGTCGGCACGATGATCGAAGTGCCGCGCGGTGCGCTGACGGCCGACAAGATCGCCGGTGTCGCAGAGTTCTTCAGCTTCGGTACCAACGACCTCACGCAGACCACCATCGGCATCAGCCGCGACGATTCCAACCGCTATCTGATCCCGTACGTGGAGAAGGATATCTACGCGAAGGACCCGTTCGAATCCATCGACCAGGAAGGTGTCGGCGAACTGATGAAGATCGCTGTCGAAAAAGGACGCTCCACCAAGTCCCGCCTGAAGATCGGTATCTGCGGTGAACACGGCGGAGAGCCGGCAAGCGTCGAGTTCTGCCACAGGATCGGTCTGGATTACGTGAGCTGCTCGCCGTATCGTGTGCCGATCGCCCGGCTGGCTGCTGCGCGTGCTGCACTGAAATCGATGAAGAAATAACTGAACACGCCGCCGGACGAACTCCGGCGGCTTTTTTCTCTCACGCGGACCTGCGCCGTTCTGGCACCAGCAACGACGGAACACACGCTCAGCTCCAATGCCTGGAAGAGTATTCATGAACGCAAAAGAACGGATGTTCCACTCTATCGAGAACGCGATCAAGGACGTCACCGCGATGCAGGACGTTGTCATTAAGCTGACACGCGAGATCCATGAACTGCATGTGACGAAGGAACATGAGGCGAAGCTCGGCATGATGAAAGAGCAGGCCGACGAGCTGAAGAAACGTATGGATGTGCTGCAGGAGTTCCTCTATGCCTGCGAGCGGCCGACGGAATTCAAAGAACGCCGCCTCTCGGAGATCGACGTCGCATCATGATGCGGAACATCCCGAAAGGGAACGCATGATCAAGGCTACCATTGTTGTGATACTGACCGCCGCAGCTCTGCTGTCGGCCCACCCCAACTACACCGCATACTCCGGGGCATCCGGAAGCAAAGGGACCTGCGCTTCCTCCTGCCACGGCAGCGGCACCGGGACCATTGTGGTCACCGGTTTCCCGCAGACCTACACGCCCGGAAAGTCGTATGCGATCACCGTCAAACGTACCGGCGGTTCGCTCATCTCGAATTATAATTGTTCCACACGGAAAGGGAGCACCACGGCCGGCGCCGGGAGTTTCACGGCTGTTTCCAATGCCGTCACCTATTCCGTTTCCGGTTATGAATCCGGCATCCGCTCATCCTCCAACAATATCGACTCCTCCCGGTTCACGTGGACCGCACCGGCGGCCGGCACCGGTCCGGCGACGCTCATCATGAGCGGCATGCAGGGGACCAAAAGCGGACCGACCACAAAGATCGTACTGACGGCCGCGGAGAATCTTACATCCGTCGGTTCGTCCGGCGTACCGCTGTCCGGATTCTGGCTGGAACAGAATTTCCCCAATCCGTTCAATCCTTCCACCATCATCCGGTTCAGTATCCCCAAAGCAGGACCGGTCGAACTGACGCTGAACGATCTCGTCGGCAACCGCGTCCGCACACTTTCCGCCGGCACAATGGAACGCGGCGTCCATTCCCTCACGGTCGATCTGTCGGTAGGTGAGAACGGGAACCACACACCCTTGGCGAGCGGTGTATATTTCTATACACTCCGCAGCAGCGGAATGGTGCTGACAAAGAAAATGGTGTTCGTGAAGTGATCGAGCTTTCATATCATCGGTGACGTGATGGTGTGGGATGGTGATGCTTCACATGCCCTCGCTCCGGTGATACTGACGATAACGGCGGTGACCTGAAAGAACGGAACCGCCGTTGTCATTTTAAATCCTTCGTGTGCTTCATGGACTCGACGGACACAATCGCCGCTACTGCTCCGTTTCTTCATTCCTCATCGCATCCCT
>JAVBYA010000229.1 GCA_030824295.1 Bacteroidota bacterium | reverse complement strand
AATCGTTCCTGCATCAGACCCCATCGCCGTACACGCTGCAGGCACTCACACCGTCCCGCTGTTCCGTCATCGCGCGGGAGCGGCTGGACGGGATCTTCGACCGTTCGCACGCCGTAGAACGAATCTTCCGCCGTGCGGCAGAAGCGATGCTCACCGGACTGCTCGTCCGCCACCGTGAACTGCAGGCGTTCTCCATGGAAGAACGCTTCACCGTCTTCGCACAGCGGAGTCCGCACCTGCTCCGGATGGTCCCGCACAAATATCTCGCCTCCTATCTGAACATCGACCCGACCAATTTCAGCAAACTCTTCAACAGCGTCCGCATCTGATGTTGGTGCAGACCAAGATTCCCCGCATCCCTCCTCCGTATCTTACCGGCATACCATACAGGAGTTTGCATGACCGCACTTCACCGTTCCCTGTTGCTCGGGACCGCACTGTTCGGATTGCTTGTCCCGAACGGGATGTTCTTCTATTATATTTTCGTTGAGTTCACTTCCGTCGGCGACGTGCTGACCAATTGGCTTGCGCTCGGATTCATCATCGATGCGTTCATGGCCACAGCGCTGCTTGCACGCTGGTTTGTGTATCGTCCGTTGGGGAGATATTCCTGGAAGGCGTTCGTTCTGTTGAGTCTTGCGGGGGGATTGGGATTCTCGCTGCCGTTCTTCTATTATCTGAACAAGCGGTGAGAGTCACCTCGAAGGTGACTCTCACCTGCACTGGCACAAAACAGTGATCAGGTGTTCGCGAAAGGATAGGCGTTTTGGCTGGAGATGAGGTGAGTGTGACCTGTGTGGTGACACTCACCATGGCGACCAGCTGAGACTCACCTCAAAGGTGAGTCTCAGCGTTGAGCTTACCGCTGCCATGCATCGGTGCGGAAGGATGAAGCGGGCAGTCCGGCACCGTTGAAGAGGGTCCCTTTCACCACATTATCCCAGCCGTATCGAACGGCGATCGGATCTTTCACAGCGGCGGAGCGGACGATCACTGTCGCCCCTTTCACGCTCGCTTCGGCGGGATGGAATACGCTGTCCGCCCCGGCGATCATGAAGAGCGGTTTCCCGGTTTCCGGACGGAGCGTCAGTCCTTTTGCATAATCGAAGGTGAGGATGACCGCATCCTTCTTCACAGTGAATGATCGGTAGACCGGTCCGGTGTACTCGACCTTCTTCCCGTAATCCTTCGCCAGCGCCAGGCGTCCCAGCCGGTCCCCCACATCCGCTTTGTTGGCAGGATGGATGGAGGCGGAATCGCCAATATCAAGCGTCACCGCCATGCCGGTCTTCGGCACGGAGAGGGCGCGGAGCTGTGATTCACGCAGAAACTCGGAGTGTGCAGAAGGACCGTATTCGAACGGTGCGATCTGCACATAATAGAAGGAAAGGTCCCGCTTCCAGTCCGATCGCCAGTTCCGGATCATCAGTGGGAAGAGACCGTCATACCCGGCAGGATCACCGATGTTCGCTTCCCCCTGATACCACACCGCTCCTTTCACTGCATACGGCACCAGCGGCGCGATCATGCCGTTGTACAACACGGCAGGATGGTCCGAATTGAACTGACGCGTAACGACAGGGCGGCCGGTGTTCCCGAAACGGATGTCGAACAGATATGCGGTGTTGCCGCGGATCTCCGCAACGGCAAGATATTTCCACGGACCGGTCAGTGAGAGGCGTTCGCCGGTATTTTTCAATGAGAGTGCCAATTTTTCCGGTGTGCTCCAGAGTCCGCCGCCGCCGCCGTAATCGATCGCGCGGACGGCGATGGTGAGCAGCGAATCCGCCGTAAGTGCTGCCGGGACCGTATACTCCCGGTTGATGTTCCACGGATTCCCGTTGAGCATGGAACCGACCATCGTGCCGTTCACGAACGTTGCATCCATATCATCAATGGTGCCGAGTTCGAGCATCAGCTCCTTCCCTCTCCATGCAGAGGGGATCTCCACTTGTTTGCGGAACCACACCACGCCGTCGAACGCGCCGACCTCCGTCCATTCCCACCCGCGCGGCAGGTCCATACTCTTCCAGCTGCTGTCCGGAAAATCGGGACGCATCAGCTCCGCATCGCCGAACTGCACGCTGCTCCAATCCTGCGATACGCGGTTCGGACCGATATCGATCGTTGGTAGTGAGGAGAGCCAGGCGGTCATTGCCGCATGTTCCTTCCTGGTCTGCTGCAGCATGGCACCGGCATCGGCGTAGAGCGGATGCTGCAGAATGAATGCTTCGCTCGTCCACGCCTGTACCGGCGTTCCGCCCCACGAGGCGTGGATAAGTCCCACCGACACGTTCAATTCTTTGTGGATCTTCTTCCCGAAATAATATCCCGTTGCGCTGAACTCCGGTACATTGGCAGGAATGGCCGGGAGCCATGCGCCGCCGGTCTCGGTGCGCGGTTCCATCGAAAGCATCTTCTGCACCGTGAACATGCGGAGTCGCGGATAGTTCGCCGACGCGATCTCCTCCGGTGCACCGGCGATGAGCTCGTTCGGCGGGAAGCCGCGCATCGGCATTTCCATATTGGACTGGCCGGAGCAGAGCCACACTTCACCGACGAGCACATCGGTCAGCGTGCGTGATTCGGCGCCGTGCGTAACAGTGACGGTGAATGGTCCACCCGCTTTCGGTGTTTTGAGCGTTGTGCTCCAGCGTCCGTCCGCGCCGACCGTGCAGACCGCTGCC
>JAVBYA010000231.1 GCA_030824295.1 Bacteroidota bacterium | reverse complement strand
TCACGGACCGTGAACTGGAGATCCTCAAGGAATTGATCAAGGGAAAGACCTATTACTCCATCGCCATGACGCTCAACATCAGCAAGGACACGGTGCGGTTCCACATCAAACGCATCTATAAGAAACTGCACGTCCACTCCCAGGCGGAAGCGGTGGCAAAGGCGATCAAGAAGGGTTACGTGTAGGAGTACGGTCCCCGCCGCTCGGCAGGGACCGGTCATTCGGCGGGGTCACTTCTGCAGCAGTTCGGAGAGGACCGACTGGTCGAACTTCAAACCGGCCGCCCCTTTCAGCACGGCATCCTGTTCGGACGAACCGACGCCTTTGGCACTGAACGTCTCCGTGCCGAGTACCGCACTCTGCGTATTGTCCTTCACACTCACGGTCGCTGTCACCGTCACATTGTACAAGGTCCCGGCCATGCCGTCAATGGTGCTCGGCACACCGGTGCTGATGTCGACCGTGATCGTATAGGGGGACATCGTTACGACCGTGTATCCGATCTGCGAGATTGCGGCGGAGAGTTTGGATGAGATGGTCTGTTCCAGTTTAGGGTTCTTGGTGTTGATCGATACCGCGAACGCTTTGTCCGATGCCTGCGCGGTCCAGGTGAACATCGCCGCAGTGGAAGTAAGGTTCTGCTCGAACTCCCGTCCCACCCCCTGCAGTGCCAGACGCGCTTTCACCCCCGGTCCGCTCCTGATGACGGTCATGAACGATGCCATACCGTTCTCGTCCGTAATGGATTCTCCCAGCACATTCTTTGCATCCGTAAAGAACTGCACCGTCACCCCCGAGACCGGAACACCGTTGGCTGTAACGCTCACCGTCAGCGGCGCCGCGAGTTTCTTTCCGATCTTCCCGGTTTGTGCATCCCCGCTCTTCTTCACCAGCACCACCTGAGAAAGGAATGTGCGGATATCGTTCTGCAATGCGGCAGGATTGAATACGGACGGTGAGCTGTACGGCGCTCCCGCCGCAGCATTATGCAGCACCTGCTGGGCGAACAGCGGCGCGATCACCTGCTTGATCTGTCCGATGCTTTGAACGGCCTCGTTCAGTTTTCCCTTCGCGAAGAAACCCGCCGCCGAATTCCGCAGGTCCGTTGCCTGTTTCCAGCCGCTCTCCAGCTGAGTGCGGAGCCCGGCGCTGTATCTCTCACGGTCCAATACCATCAGCAGGTAGACCGTCCCGGTCCCTTTGTCCGTCACCGTCTCTACGATCTCCGCACCGGTCACCTCGTCGCTCACCATCGTCCGGGATTTCCGCTTGAAATCGGAATAGATCTGCTCGTCATCATTCACCGAGAACGATTCCGTTACCGAGCGCATTTCGGATTGCACCTGCACCCGCAGCTGGCTGACGATGTCGGAGAGCGCACTCTTCTTGGCGGCATCAGTGCCGTTAGGACCGGACCCGGATCCGATCCCGATCAGATATTCCTGCGGCGGATAGTTCGGATGAGTATGGGTTGAGTACCATCCGGGGACCTGGGCGGAGAGCACATGAACGCTGATAAGAAGGAAAAGGAAGGATTTCATCATAACTCCGATAGTACAGAATAGTGTTCACAGATTTGTTTCAGACAACATCAACGGAATTGACCTTGTGTTCCGGTTGTTCAGTAGAACATGCCGGCGACCCGGCGGTTGATGAACGGTATCCGCAGCACTTTGAACAGTCCGTTGATCAACCGCGTACGGTCACTCAGGATACTCTGGAGCCAATAATGGTACCGGAAATCCCCTTGATATCTCGACCGGATACGCCGTTCATACGCACTCATCGCTTCCGCATCGAACCGCTGAGCGCGGAAACACTCCATCGCCTGTTCTGCGGCAAAGACACCGCTTTCCATTGCCGGCGCGATCCCTTCCCCGGAGAACGGATCGACCAGGGACGCCGCATCGCCGCATACCATGAACCGGTCGCCGGACACGGCCTGCAACCGCGAACCGAGAGGCAGTCCGGATCCCCTGATCGGACCGAGCGGAGTTGCCGATGCGAACCGTTCCCGGAGTTCCGGCGTTTCGCGGATGATCCGTTCCAGACTTTTCCGCAGGTCGATGCGCCGTTCGGCGATCGTGGAACTCAGCATCCCGAATCCGACGTTCGCTCCATTGCCGTCCAAAGGGAAGATCCAGAAATATCCCGGAAGATAGTCCTTCAGGAAGTAGACCTCGGATGTATCGGCACGAAGGCCGGAGATGTTGGAATAATATTGCCGCACAGCGCCGGAGAAATGTTCGCGGTCCATATCATGTCCGGCAAAGGTCTTTCCGACGATCGAATGTGCACCGTCGCAGGCGATGATCAACGATGCACTCAGCTGCTGTCCATTGCTGAGCGTGACACCGGCGGAGGATCCTGTCCGCTCCACTTCGGTCACCGGATGACCGAAATACCGGTCCAGCGTCGGATTGTTCTCCCCGGCCTTCGCCAAAAGCCACTGGTCGAAATCCCACCGGCGGATACAATGCGACACCGTTCTGAATTGTATCGGAAGCGGGGTGAAGTCGGGACTGAACAGGACCGCTTTATTGATACTGGATTTCGACTCGAAACTGAGCAGCTGTTGTTCAAGGTCCGGGTCCAGGTTCCGAAGGATGCGTTTCGCCGTGGAGGCAACGGAATCACCGCAGATCTTGTCCCGGGGGAACGTGCTCTTATCCACCAGCGCCACCCGCAATCCGC
>JAVBYA010000007.1 GCA_030824295.1 Bacteroidota bacterium | reverse complement strand
GATCTTTTCCAGCAGGCTTTTCTTCGGCATGGCTCCCACGATCTGGTCCACGACCTTGCCCCCCTTGAACACGAGCAGGGTCGGGATGCTGCGGATGCCGAACTGCATGGCGACCTGCGGGTTGGAATCAACGTCCAGCTTGCCAAACTTCATTTTCCCATCGTATTCGCCCGCTAATTCCTCGATGATGGGGGCGATCATCTTGCAGGGACCGCACCAGGTTGCCCAAAAGTCGACGAGGACCGGGGTCTGAGAATCCAGAACTTCGGTCTTGAAATTTCCATCCGTAACGATGACAGGTTTCATATGTGCTCCTTTTATGAAAGTTTAATGGCGTGTTTTCCCAGGAGTTCCTGGACGCCGTCGATGAATTCCGTGGTCGGATTGATGCTGAACTTGCGTGAAATGAAGATATGCTGTTTATCGAACTCCTTGCCTACAACATTGAAGTAGCAGGCGCAGTTCCCTTTGTTCTTTTCCATCAGCTGACGGAGGGAACCGAGTGTAATATCGGTAACTTCATCCGCATTGAGCAAGAAGAAAATCTTCTTGGCGAATTTCTCACGGACCGCTTCCATCGGCAGCACCTCATCGACGAGGATCTTGATGATGTCACCGCTCACCTCCCCTTTCCCCTCCACAAGGACCATGTTCTCGTCCACCAGAAGGTCAGCGTTCTTCTTATAGACGCTGGAGAAGACGACGCATTCCGCTTTGCCGGTGAAATCCTCGATGGTAATGAAGGCCATCGTGTTCCCCTTCTTATCGATCTTCTTCTTGATGCTGGAGATGATACCGCCGGCCTTCACCGTACCGCTTTTCATCCCTTCCACATCGCCAAGATGGACAGTGGCGAACGCATTGATCTCTTTCTCGTACTTCAGCAGCGGATGACCGGAAACGTAGAACCCGAGCACTTCCTTCTCCTTCGCCAGTTTCTCCTGATCCTTCCACATCGGAATGTTCGGAAGCTGCGGTTCGATGTTCACTTTGACCGCGGCGGCAGAATCCCCGCCGAAGAGACTGTCCTGTCCACGTTCCTGCTGCACCTGAGCACCGGCAGCGGATTGGACCATCTGTTCCACGGAACGGTGGAGCTGGGCACGGTTCTTATTCACACTGTCGAACGCCCCCGCGAGCACAAGGCTTTCGATCGTCTTCTTGTTGCAGATGCGGAGATCGACCTTCATGCAGAAATCGTACAGCGAGATGAACTTCCCTTTCTCCATGCGCGCCTTCACGATGGCATCGACGGCATTCGCGCCGACGCCCTTGATGGCGGCCAGACCGAAGCGGATTCCTCCTTTGGTCACGGTGAAATCGCGCTCGCTCTCATTCACATCGGGCGGCAGCACCTGGATGCCGAGTTTGCGGCAATCGTCGATGAACAGTACGATCTTGTCCGTGTTACTTATTTCAGACGTAAGGGTCGCGGCCATGTATTCGGCCGGATAATGCGCTTTCAGATACGCCGTCTGGTACGCAACAACGGAATAGGCGACCGAGTGCGATTTATTGAAACCATAGCTTGCGAACTTCTCGATCAAATCGAAGATCTCACCGGCCAGTTTTGCCGACAGTTTGTTCGCCTTCTGGGCACCGTCGATGAACTCGGCCTTCAGATCCTCCATGATCTTCTTGTCCTTCTTCCCCATCGCGCGGCGCATCAGATCCGCTTTTGCCAGGGAGAAGCCGCCGACATCGGAAGCGATCCGCATCACCTGTTCCTGATAGACGATGACGCCGTAGGTCTCTTTCAGCGTCTCTTCCAGTTTCGGATGCAGGTATTCGATCTTCGCAAGTCCGTGCTTTCGTTTGATGAAGTCGCCGATATTCTCCATCGGACCGGGACGATAGAGCGCGTTCATTGCGGTCAGATCACTGATGGAGGTCGGTTTCAGCTTGCGGAGCCAATCCTGCATTCCCGAACTTTCGAACTGGAACACGGCAACGGTCTGTCCTTTGCCGAACAACTCGAACGTTTTCTGGTCCGTTTCCGGTATGCGGTCGATATCGATGGCATTGCCGTGGTTCTTCCTGATCTGTTCCAGGGCATTCTCGATGACGGTGAGCGTCCGCAGACCGAGGAAGTCCATCTTCAGGAGACCCGCATCCTCCAGATCCTTCATGGTGAACTGGGTCATCAGTTCCGTGGACGGGGTCTTGTACATCGGAACGAGGTTACTCAGCGGTTCGGGGGAAATGACGACGCCGGCAGCGTGCATACCGGCATTGCGGTTCATCCCTTCGAGCACCTTCGCGACTTCGAACATCTGCTGGATCTTCGGATCGGCATTATCACGGAACGGCTTCATATCCGGCAGCGTATCGAGCGCTTCCTGGATGGGCATCACTTTCCCCTGGTTCGTTGGGATCTGCTTCGTGATCATCTCCACGGTCTGCAATGGGATGCCCAGTACACGGGCGACATCCTTTAGCACCGCTTTGGAGGAGAGCGTACCGAAGGTGATGATCTGCGCAACGTTCTCTTCACCGTACTTCTCGCGGACATATTTGATGACGATCTCGCGCTTCCAATCCGCAAAGTCCACGTCGATATCGGGCATGGAGATACGTTCGGGGTTCAGGAAGCGTTCGAACAGGAGGTCGTATTTGAGAGGATCGACGTTGGTGATCTCGGTAGCATACGCAACAAGACTGCCGGCAGCGCTGCCGCGTCCCGGGCCGACCATCACCCCCCTGTCCCTCGCTG
>JAVBYA010000027.1 GCA_030824295.1 Bacteroidota bacterium | reverse complement strand
ACAATAGTTTCGATGAAACGGATAAACGCTTTTTAGAACAACTCATCGGCAGTATTGCCGGAAGGATCATTGTGAAATGAAACGACCGAAACTTCTCAAAGCGCCGAAAGCGTACAAGAACATTGGATTCCTGTCGAGCAGGGATGCACGGCCGCTCCGTATCCTCTCCGAGTTCCTGGAGCCTCTCAGCCGCTTCAATTATTACAATGTGAAGGATACGATCGTCTTCTTCGGTTCCGCGCGGATCAAACCGCGATCCGAAACCATCAAACATCTCCGTGAACTCGCGAAGAAGGGGAATAAGAAGAACATCCATTCCAAGAAGTATCATGAGCAGCTTCTCTCTGCAGAAGTCGCTGTGGAAATGTCCCGCTACTATGAGGATGCAGAGGAACTCTCCCGTCTGATCACGGTCTGGTCCAGGAAATTGAAGACCAAGAACCGCCTGCTCGTCTGCTCCGGCGGAGGTCCCGGTATCATGGAAGCAGCCAACAAAGGTGCGTTGAAGGCGGGAGGGGAGTCGATCGGATTGAACATCAGTCTTCCGTTCGAGCAGTTCCCGAATCCCTACATCACGCCGAAGTTCAACATGGAATTCCATTATTTCTTCATGCGGAAGTTCTGGTTCATGTTCCTCGGCAAGGCGCTGGTGGCATTCCCCGGTGGCTTTGGGACACTGGACGAGTTCTTCGAATTATTGACTTTGCTGCAGACCAAGAAGGTCGGCAAAAAGATGACCGTGATCCTCTACGGGAAGAACTTCTGGAACAAGATCATCGATTTCAAAGCGCTCGTGAAGTACGGAATGGTCAGTCCGGAGGACATGGACCTCTTCTCATTCGCTGATACTCCGAAGGAAGCATTCACCATCCTGAAGAAGGATGTCCTGAAGAACTATTCGGAATTCCGATGAGTCATCTCACGGAGAAAGAGATCACGGAGATCCGCTCGCTCATCACATTACTGGATGATGAGGATGAGTCGGTCTATGCCACGGTCCGGGAGCGGCTGCTGTCCTACGATCATGCCGCATTGGAGTACATCCCGTACCTTGAAGAGCAGTCCAGCATTGCAGCGAAACGGTTCAATGAAGTGCGCGACCTCCTCCTGCGTTCCATGATCAAAGAACAGCTCCGTTCCGTCCGGCGCCTGCCCAACGGAGATATCGATCTTGAAGAAGGTGTGTTCGTGTTGTCGCGCTATCGGTATAGGGATATCGATCCGCTCCGGTATACAGAGCAGCTCAATACGTATGCTTCTGAGTTGAAAGAAACACTGAGTTCCGTAACGGATAAGACCGAACTGTTCCGAAAGACCATCGCTTTCTTCGTTGAGGAGAAGGGGTTCAATGGGAACAGGGAGGACTACTTCAGCGATGAGAACCACTACGTGAACCGTGTGATGGATACGAAGGTCGGTATTCCTATCACTCTCAGCGTTGTGTACCTGCTGGTCGGCAAACGTATCAACCTACCGATCCACGGGATCGGGTTGCCGGGACATTTCGTTCTGCGGTATACACCGGGTCCCGGACAGCATATATATTTCGACCCGTTCAATAGCGGTAAAGTGCTTACGGCCGCGGATTGTGAGGAATTGGTCAAGAATCTCGGGTTCAATTTCACGGATGAATACCTTTCCCCGGTCTCGAACAGACAGATCCTCGAGCGGATACTCCGAAATATCATCGTTATGCTCGAAAAACGGCACGAAAAGGATCGTGTAGAAACAATTCGTCAATTCATTGATACTCTCAATTCTGATTTGTAACTTGTACTACGGTCACGGGGGTGTTCTGGCATCGACGGGGTCGGGAATGGATAGATTTGCATACCGTGCACGCCTTTACGCACGTAAATCTCAGGGCAAAACAATAAATGCAGATAACTACGGTTACGCACTCGCCGCTTAATTAGCCACGAGCGCCAATACAGGGTTCTCCTGACGGTCCTGTAACGGCGTCGACTCAGTCAGGATAGTTGATGCGTTGGTGGGGTAGCATCGATGAGCGTTCAATCCTCATCTGCGGTCAGGATGTTTTGAGTTCGGTCAAGAGTCCTGAAGTAAGGTATAACACCGGACTATGTATGTAGAAGATCTATTGGTTTTCACTTCGGACCGGGGTTCGAATCCCCGCACCTCCACAATCACTGCGATAAACCAGATAACTTGCCAAGTCATAACGACTTGGCAAGTTCATTTTATCCAATTCCTATGAAAATAAGTTTTGCAAAAATGAGCGGTGCCGGTAATGATTTCGTCGTTGCCGACAATCGGGATCACCGTATCGCCAACGCACCATCATTTGCCGTAAAAGTGTGTGACCGGCGGTATGGTATTGGGGCTGACGGCTTGTTATTGCTGGAGCATTCTGAGAACAGCGCATTTACAATGAAATACTACAATGCGGATGGTTCCAATGCCGGAATGTGCGGTAATGGCGGCAGATGCCTGGCCAGATTTGCTTACGATCTTGGCTTGACCGGCGGTCCGGAATTTCAATTCGAAGCATTTGGACATGTATATTCAGCAAAACGGTCTGCGGAAACAGTTTATGAACTGATGATGAAGGATCCATTCGGATACGTTGCCGATCAGATCATTCCCGTAAACGGTATTGTTGTCCGCGGGAATTATATCAATACCGGAACGGATCATTCCGTGGTGTTCATGGAAGAGAATCCGGAACTTGGCGGTCTCGACGCATTGGACGTTGTAGGGGTCG
>JAVBYA010000050.1 GCA_030824295.1 Bacteroidota bacterium | reverse complement strand
GGTCCACCGTGCCGCGCTTCTCCTCGATCACATTGAAGTCCCCGTTGCCGATCTGACCGATGGCATCGATGCGTGAGCCGTACTCATTGTAGAGGATGTTCACGGAGGTGCCGAGCGTCGGCTCCGTGAAGAAGAGAGACACGTTCACCATGTACGGGGATTGTCCCTGCATGGAACGGGTCCCTTCCACCACACCGGTGCTGCCGGAGAGTTCGCGGTACGGCACTTCGGATTTGATGTGCGTGTAGTTCGCCACGAACTGGAAGAAACGGAAGTATTCGCCGATGAAACCGAGGTGTTTGCGCAGTTCGATCTCATACCCCGCATTCACGGCGTGGGATGCATTGAACCAGCTCCGCTCGGTGGCGCCGCCGGTACCGGAAACGCGCCGTTCCTCGATCGGGGAGGAGATGGATTTGTGGAAATAGCTGAAGGCGATCACATCGCCGGCATCCGGGAAGATCTCGTAACGGATGTCGTAATTGCGGGCATAGGCGCGGGTCAATTGGTCGCTTCCCACCACATACTCGAATTTCTCGAAATCATAGAAGTACACATTGGCCATTTCACGGAATTCCGGGCGGTTCACGGTGTGGCTGTAGGCGATGCGCAGGTTCTGGACCTCGTCGATCATGTAGGTCAGGTTCACAGACGGGAGGAAATCCCTTTTGTCGATGCTGCTGGTGGAGGGCTCATAGATGGTGCGCGCTTTGTTCGTATAGACCTCCTGCAGCGAATGTTCCATGCGCAGACCGCCGGTGAAGCGGAACTTCAGTTCCTGGACGCTGAACGGCATGTCGACCATGGCATAGAGCGCCAGCAGGTCCTGTTGGGCGGCGTAACGGTCGGACGGTTTGGTGATCTCCTGATATCCGTACTTGCCGGTGCCGAAGTTCTGCGGAGCAAAGACGGAATCGATGTCATACAGCAGCAGTTCATACGCTGCGGTCGGCATCGTCGGCTGGAAGTAGCGCACGTCGTAGTGGCGGTTCTTCTGCTCGTGCTGGATGCCGGTCTTCACTTTCATATCGCCGATGGGGAGCGAGGCATTCAGTTTCTGTCCGAAGGAACGGTCATACAGACCGGCCCAGGAACGGGCGGTGAGCTGCGTGTTCAGCGTGAAGGGATCGGTGTCGGGATATCCTTCGCTCAGATTGTAATCGACCTGTTTCCGGTCCGGCTGATCGGTGTTCGCTTCAGAGAAGAAGACGAGCCAGTCGATGTTCAGACCGTACACATCCGGCAGTTTGTGTTCGCCGCCCAGCTGACTGGAGAACATGCCGCGCTCTTCCCACTCGTTCAGATAGGAGCGGACGAGCTGTCCGTTCACTTTATCCGTGCCGCGCACCAGACTGTACCGGTCCTCGGCGGATTTGTTATAGTTGTTCTTCAATGAAACCTTGTGCAGGTCGGCGAATTTAAGACTCAGATCCAGGATACCGCCCCACAGCACCGAATACCGGTCATTGGAACCGGAGAGGTCCCGGTTGAGCACGGTGCCGGTGAAATCGTTCAGCTTCGTACCGGTCCGCTGGAAACTGTTGCGGTAAGAAAGAGCGGCCAGATAGCCGAACTGGTCCTCTTCAAAATTGTAGACATCAGCGAGCGAGATGCTCAGGGACTGGTTCATCGGTGCATCGATATACTTGGGAGCGAAGGTGTTCTTCGTCTGCGTGCCGACCAGGATCGCTTTCTCCGGCGTCACACCGGAGGGGATGCTGCGCGTGCCGTCATCGGCGCCGATCCAATCCGAACCGCCTCCCTGCGAACGGTTGAACGGTTCGAAGGTAGTATTGGAATTGATGCCGCCGGAGTAGACCAATTTGATGGAGCGTGCTTCCGGGAAATCCAATGTGTTCAACTGCACGAGTCCGCCGGTGAAATCCCCCGGCAGGTCCGGTGTTGCCGTCTTCGCCACATTCATGTTCTCGATGAGGTTGGAGGGGAGCATGTCGAACGAGAAACTTTTCTTATCCACACTCGTGCTCGTCACGGAAGCGCCGTTCAGCGTCGTCTGGTTATAGCGGTCGGTCACGCCGCGGACGAATACGAACTTGTTATCCACAAGGGTCACGCCGGTGACGCGCTTCAGTGCATCGCCCGAGGTCGCGTCGGGCGCTCTCTTCATCTGCTCAGAGCTGATACCGTCGCCGATGGCGGCGGCTTTCTTTCGTTCTGCAAGAATGGCTCCTTCACCGGACTTGATCGCGCTGGCGCTGATGACCACTTCCTGCTGCTGGATCCCCTGGTCCTCGCTGAGACTGATGTTCAGCACGGTCTGTTCGCCGTTCTTCATCACCACGCCGGAAACGGTCTTGGATTCGTAACCGAGGAACGAGAAACGCACATCGTACGTCCCTTCGGCGACCCGCTTGATGTTGAATTTACCGTCAATGTCCGTCGATCCGCCGAGTTTCGTATTGAGAATGAACACGTTCGCACCGATCAGGTCCTCACCGGATGCTTCGTCCGTGACCTTTCCGACGAACGTTGCGCCGACCGCAGCCTGCTGCTGACGGATCTTGTCCAGCGCGCTTTGTTCCTGTTCCTGCGCGGTGAGCAGGACCGGGAGTGTGAAAAGAATGATGAGTGAAAGTGCGAAGAGTGAACGCTTCATTGGCTGATTTATCCTTGATGGTGTAATGTTGTTTTGATGCACCAAGATGATGATTTCGTGTTAATTGTATGTTATGATGATGTTACCCTTGGTTTAAAATGGCGTAATACGTTCTTGACATTCCGTTAACATACAGGGGCGGCAGCACTATGGTGACCCATTAACATGTTGTTCTGTAACAGGTTAGGGGATCGGCTGAAATGCCCGCTCCGTCTGTTCCCGGCAGTGGAACGCCAGGGATTTGGGGTCCGGCATCGTTCCGTGCGGTACGGGAGGATGGATCGTAACGGAAACGACAGCACGGCGGATGGACAGCAGACGCATGAAATGGTCCGGGAAGGTCATGTCGCCATACCAGCAGAGGATGTCGCGGTTGGCTGCATCGACCGGTGCATCGTCGACGGAACGATAGTTGATAGTGACCGGCTGGACGGGGCGACCGACATTCATCGCGGACTGGAACAGGAACGGACGGAACGGAAGGATGCCGCTCCCGTTCGATGATGTCCCTTCGGGGAAGAACTGCACATTCACACCATGCAGCAGACACTGTTCGATCCGTTCGTTCGCCGCGACCGCACCGCGGAGCGCAGCACGGTCGATGAAGAGTGTTCCTCCCAGCGTAGCAAGCCATCCGAGCAGCGGCCACTGGCGCACGTCGCTCTTTGCAACAAAGAGCGTCGGTATGACCGAGGCGATGATGATGATGTCCAGATAGCTTTGATGATTCGCCGCGAGCAGCGTTCCTTCAGCAACCGGAGCAGCGGAATCAGTGCGGACGGTAATGCCGGTGACCCACAGCATCGATGCAGCCCAAAGAGAGGTCAAACGCGCCGTCGTTCGTTCCGGCGCAACGCGAAGAAGGAAGAGGAACACGCGGACCGCAGCACCGAGCATCAAAAAAAAGAGCGAGAGGAGCAGGAACACGCACAGCCGGAGGATCCTGATCATGCGGCGACGGACTGGCGGAGGTAATGGTCCTTGTAGATGGCGGTGATATTCTCCGTGGCGACCATCACCAGCAGATCGCTCGTGCCGAACTCCGCATCGTATGCCGGTTCGCCGCAGACGAACGCACCGAGACGCAGATATCCTTTCACCAGCGGCGGAAAGCTGCGGAAGATGGAAGCCACTTCTTGCTCGGTGGGTGTGTAGGAGGCAAGATCCATCCGGCAGTGCGGCAGCGGTGAAACGCCCCATCCGGCCGGCGCAGGATAGTGTGCGGAGCAATAGGCGTGGACGGCGGACATGAAGCGCGGGTCCGATGTCTTAAAGCTGGCACAACCGAACAGGTGGGTGATGTTGTGCTGTTCCAGATACCGCGCGATGCCGCTCCAGAGAAGATTGATCACCGCAAGGGAACGGAATGGTTTTGCCACGCAGGAACGTCCGGCTTCCAGCAGATTCCCTTGCTGCGCTGCAAAGGAAGAGAGATCGAATTCGTTCTCGGAATAGAAACCGAGGTTCTGCTGCGCCTTCTGCTGCAGCAGCAGCCGGTAGGTTCCGACCACGGCGCCGGTGGCGCGTTCCTTCACGATCAGATGATCGCAGAACGTATCGTACACATCCGAATCGAATCCGGATTCGTATGAGGACTGGAGCCCTTCCTGCATCTCCAGATTGAAGACCTCGAACCGGAGACGCAATGCGGCCTCCACTTCCTGCAGGGAATCGGCGATCTTCACTTCGAACGCGGGGGTGGAACAGAGGATGGCGGGGAACGGGCGGTGCTGCAGTATCTGGACCATGATTTCTCCTTGAATTGGCCCAAGATACCCCTGATATGTTTGGTCAACATTACCGTTCCATCATTCCACTGTTACGCTATTGTCAGGATACTGTTCAGATAACAATTTATTGATTTGTATCTCACCGGATGTTCGGCAATATTGAAGGTATCTAAACACCACTTTGTGAAAGAAACCGTGAAAACGACACCACGACCATTGAAAATCCAGCGGACCGCGCGCAAAAGGAAGTCGCACGCCGAATCTCACCGTCCGCACGGCACGGCGGATGCCGCACTCTTCATCAACCGCGAATTGAGCTGGCTGGAGTTCAATCACCGCGTGCTGGAGGAAGCGCTCGATCCCCGGCATCCGCTGCTGGAGCGGGTGAAGTTCCTTGCCATCGTCAGTTCGAACCTGGACGAGTTCTTCATGATCCGCGTCGCCGCCATCCGCGAGCAGATCATCGCCGATGTGGTGGAGTACACGCCGGACGGACTGGTGCCGCAGCAGCAGATCACCCGCATCCACGAACGGGTGCAGATGATGGTGAAGGAGATGAGTGATTGTTTCTGGACCGACCTGCATCCCAAATTGAAAGCGGAAGGGGTCCATCTGCTGCGGATGGACGAGCTCGATCAGAACGATAAGGCGGGTCTGGCGGAACTCTTCGCATCCTCGATCTATCCGGTGCTCACACCGTTGGCGTTCGATCCCGGCCATCCCTTCCCGTACATCTCCAACCTGAGTCTGAATCTGGCGGTTGTGGTCACGTCCAAGAACGGCGACGAGCGGTTCGCCCGCGTGAAAGTGCCGGATGTGCTGCCGCGATTGATCGCGGTACCGAACGGACATGCACCGGAGGGGCGGTTCCGATTCGTTTGGCTGGAGGACCTGATAGCGTCGAACCTGCCGATGCTCTTCCCGGGTATGACCGTGAAGGAGTCGTACGTGTTCCGCGTGACGCGCAATGCTGACATCGAGATCCAGGAGGACGAAGCGGAGGACCTCATCAGCTCCATCGAAGAATCGATCCGTTTGCGGAAGTTCGGTTCGGTGGTGCGCGTGGGTGTGCAGGAAACGATGCCGGCCCGCATCCGCGAGATCCTCACCGAGAACCTGGAGGTCTCCAAAGAGGATGTGTATCCCATCAAACAGCCGCTCGGCCTCAATCATCTGATGCAGCTGCTCAAGCTCCCCCGTCCGGAACTGAAGGACCCGCCGTACATCCCGGCACATCAGGTGCCGGAGGAGGGGATGGAGGAGATGTTCGGCGTCATCCAGCGCGGTGATGTGCTGCTGCATCATCCGTACGATTCGTTCTCCCCGGTGGTGCAGTTCATCAAGAATGCTGCGACCGACCCGGATGTTCTTGCCATCAAGCAGACGCTGTACCGCATCGGGAAGGAATCCCCGCTCATCCCGCTGCTGATCGAAGCAGCGGAGAACGGGAAGCAGGTGGCGGTGCTGGTGGAACTGAAAGCGCGCTTCGACGAGGAGAATAACATCGGCTGGGCGAAACAACTCGAAGGAGCCGGGGTGCATGTGGTGTACGGACTGGTGGGACTCAAAACGCACGCCAAGATGGCGCTTGTGGTGCGGAAGGAGCAGGGTGTGTTGAAGCGGTACGTCCATCTCGGCACCGGCAATTACAATCCCACCAACGCACGCATCTATACAGACTACAGTTTCTTCACGTGCCGTGAGGATATCGCGAACGATGCATCGGAAGTGTTCAACTTCCTTACAGGATACTCGCGCAAGGACAATTTTGCATCGCTCTCCGTCGCTCCCATCACACTCCGACGGGATATCGGTGTGCTGATCGAACGGGAAGCGGAATTCGCCCGTGCCGGCGTTGAAGCCCATATGGTGCTGAAGATGAACTCGCTGACCGACCAGAAAGTGATCGAGCAGTTGTATGACGCGTCCAAAGCCGGCGTGAAGATCGACCTGATCATCCGCGGCGTCTGCTGTCTCCGTCCCGGTATCCCCGGCGTGAGCGACAATATCCGGGTGGTGAGTCTTGTCGGACGCTATCTGGAGCACAGCCGCGTGTTCTGGTTCCGCAACGGCGGAATGCCACGCGTGTTCCTGAGCAGCGCCGATCTGATGGGACGGAACCTGGACAGGAGAGTGGAGCTCATGTTCCCCATTGACGATCCGGTGCTGGCACAGCAGGTGTACGATGAGACCGTCACTGCGTCTCTGCAGGATACGGTCAGCGCGCGGCTGCTGAAAGCCGACGGCAGCTACGAGCGTCACCGCCCTGAACCGGACACGGTGCCGTTCGAATGTCAGCGTGTGCTGGCGCTCGCCCGGCAGCGTTCCGGAACATCGCTGAAGTACAAGGTGAAGGAATCGCAGTCATGAACCGACTCTCCTTCCTGCTCTGCATCTCTGTTGTTTCTTGCGAACGGCCTCTTTGGTATATTCAATATCTATGAGACCAGTCGCCGTCAAACAGAACTTTGCCGCCATCGATGTCGGCACGAACTCCTTCCATCTGATCGTGGTGGAATACGATCCGCGTACCCAGCAATTCCGTACCCTTGCACGGGAGAAGGAATTGGTGCGTCTCGGCACCGGTTCCACCGACATGAAGTATCTCTCCGAAGCGGCGATGACGCGCGGCATCCAGACGCTGCGGCTGTTCAAAAAGATCGCCGGTGCATTCAATGCTCCCATCCGCGCCATCGCCACGAGCGCGGTCCGCGAAGCGCTCAATCAGGAGGAGTTCATCCGCCGCGCGAAGACCGAGGCAGGGGTCAAACTCGAAGTAGCCTCCGGCGTGGAAGAAGCGCGGCTGATCTATCTGGGAGTGGTGCAGGCGCTGCCGGTGTTCAACCGGAAGGTGCTCTGCATCGATATCGGCGGCGGCAGCACAGAATATGTGGTGGGGAAGCAGAAGCGGATCCTCACCAGCAACAGCATCAAACTCGGTGCCGTGCGGCTGACGGACCGGTTCTTCCCTTCCGGCGTGGTGACGGAGAAGCGGGTGAAGGAATGCCGTAAGTTCGTCCGCGGCACGCTCACCCCCATCGTCCGCACCGTCGGCCGCCACGATTACCGTCAGGTGATCGGCAGTTCCGGCACCATCGCCAATATTGCCAAGATCATCCTCGCCGCGCGCGGTGAACGGTCCGAGCAGTCGCTGAACAATGTCCGTTTCACGGATAAAGAACTGTACGCCGCCGTGGAATCGATCCTCTCCATCCGCACGGCAGAGGAGCGGGTGCGCATCGAAGGACTGGACCAGTCCCGTGCGGACATCATCCCGGCCGGCGCTATCATTCTGGAGCAGACCTTCAAGGAATTCGGCATCACGGAGATGACCGTCTCCGAGTACGCGCTGCGGGAAGGGATCATCCTGGACACGGCCGAGCAGTCGATGCGGCAGCCGTTCTTCCACCATCTCTCCGATATCCGCTACAACAGCGTCATCAATCTCTCCCGGCAATTCCACAACGAGATCGAGCACGGCACGCACGTGGCGGACCTGGCGCTGAAGATCTTCGATCAGACCCAGTCCATGCATAAGCTCACCGCGGTGGAGCGGGAGTATCTGGAAGCCGCAGCGCTGCTGCACGAGATCGGACTCTCCATCTCGCACGCGCTGCATCACCGTCACTCCTACTATATCATCAAGAACGGGGAGCTGCTCGGGTTCACCGAGAACGAGAAGGAAGTGATCGCCAACGTGGCGCGCTATCACCGCAAGAGCCATCCGAAACTGAAACATGAAGGGTTCCGCACCCTGTCCGCCGAGGATCAGGATGTGGTGGTGCGGCTTGCGGCGATCCTGCGCATTGCGGACGGTCTTGACCGGACGCATGCGGGGAAGATCGTGAACGTCACCGTCCGCCGTAACCGCACGAACACCCGCATGATCATCTCCTCCAAAAAGAAGAACGATCTGGAGATCGAATTCTGGGGAGCGGAGCGGAAGAAGGAACTGTTCGAGGAACGCTACCGCACCTCTCTCACGTTCGAGCACAAGCGGGTGTAGCGGACCTCTCTTCGCCGTACCATCATCATAGCATAACCTTCGCGTAACCGCATCTTCACTGCGGACGATTATCTTTGCAGCAACATATCGAGATGATCGTCCCTATGCGCATTGCCCACCTTTCCGACCTGCATCTCAGTCCGGACCACTTCCCGGAGCGGACCGACGCCTTCTACGAGATCCTTCACAAATGCCGCGCGATGAAGACGGACCATATCGTCATCACCGGCGACATCACCAATCAGGCAAAACCGAAGGAATTCGCCCATGCCCGCAGCATCCTGAAGGAGTTCGGACTGCTGGATCCGGAGAAACTGACCGTTACCATCGGGAATCACGACATCTTCGGCGGACCGTACTTCGCGGAGGACGTGCTGGCGTTCCCGGGGTGCTGCCGCCGGACCGACTACGATGCCAAGGTGAAGGAATTCTATGCGGCATTCCGTGAATCCTTCGGCGGAAGTAAGTACCTTGCCGGTGCAACGATCTTTCCGTTCGTCAAAATAGTACAGCATGTCGTCTTCGTCGGACTCAACTCGGTGGCCCGGTGGAACACCGTGAAGAATCCGCTTGGGTCCAACGGCGAGGTGGACCGGCAACAGTTCCACCAACTGAAAGAGGTGCTGACCAGCGGAATGACGGAAGGGAAGACGGTGATCGTTCTGGTCCATCATCATTTCAGCAAGACCGCATCGGCCGCCGCCGCAGGGAATCTGGAACGGCTCTGGCATGCCATCGAATCAGGAACGATGAAATTGTGGAAGAAGAAACGGCTCATCTCGCTGTTCAAAAGAACATCCGTCGGGAACGTACTGCACGGCCACATGCATCACCATGAAGAGTATGTGCGGAAGGGTGTGCGGTTCCTGAATGCGGGCGGGACGATGTTCGCGGATCCGAAGGGAGAGCGCTTCTTCCATCTGCTGAATGTCCGCGGGGACCACATGGAATGCACCGATGTGCGCGTGACGAAGCGCGGCCGGGATCAACGGGCCGCGGTCGGGATCTGAAACGGAAGTATCCACTGCTTCCGGCGTGCAGCTCACATGGACCGATCACTATGACCACTCTTACCTTCCTTCTGCTCATCATGCACGGACCGGCGTTCCTGGAGCGGGGCGACAGTTGTTTCCGGGTACAGGATTATGCCGGCGCGATGATGCTCTATACGGAACATCTCGGGAAAGAACGGGATGACGCAGAAGGAAACTGGCGGCTTGCCCGGGCGGCCATTTGTGCCGGCGATGTGAGTGCAGGACCGGAACAGGAGCTGCTTTACCGGAAAGCGCTTGCCGCCTCGACCCGGGCGGTTGGGATCGACTCCCTCAATTCCAACGCCCATTGCTGGTACGCCGTCTCGCTCGGCTACATCGCGCTGTTCGAAGGGAGCAGAACGAAAGTGGAGTACTGCCGGCGGATCCAACGGTCGCTCGAGCGCGCCATCGCGTTGGATCCCGCGAGCGACGTCGCCTATTCTGTGCTCGGTACGTTCTACCGGATGCTGGCGAAGGTGAGCTGGGTGGAGCGTCAGCTGGCGGACCTGCTGCTGGGAGGATTGCCGGCAGGAGGATATGCAGAGGCGGAACGGATGCTAAAGCGTGCGGTATTGCTCGCGCCCGCGATTCTGCGGCATCAGTATGAACTGGGATTGGTGTACTACGAGACAGGACGGACCGAGCAGGGAAATGCTGTGTTCCGCACCGCACTGAAGTTTCCACGAACATTGGCGAGCGATGACGAACGCATTGCGGCGATACAACAGAAGCTGAAACAATGACGCTAACATTCGAGGGATGACCGTCACCTCGAACATCCTTGCGAAGGTAACCCGTTATCTCTGAAGTAACCTTCGCAAGGTTACTTCATCTCCCTGCCCTCTTCATCAGCTCTTCCGGCTTCAGGATGATCAGATGCCCGGCTGGTGCGCCGTTGCGGTAGGTGACCGCGCGGAGTGTGATCGGTCCGGGCGGCAGTGTGAATGGCGCGGAATATTTCGGTGACCGTTCATCCGGCATCGTCTCGTCGATAGTGTAATGGATGTCCACCCCCGGCATCTCGGACTCCATCTCGACCGTCATCATTCCGTTATTCATTCTTGTACGGATCACCGCATCGAACACCGCCGTGCTGTAGTTGATCCCCGCCATATCGGCGCGGCGGAAATGTCCTTCCATTCTGGCGGTGAAGTTGTTCCAATCTTTCTTTTCTTTGGGTGACCAGAGCACTTCGGAGAGCGCCCATGCGCGGGGATTGAGCATGTACTGCACCGCTCGCATGTGCGGGATGTTCTCGGTCCAGAGATTCCCCTGTCCGCCGAGAATGTACTTCGCATCCACCCCTTCCGGTAGCGGATCGAAGCTGTACGTCTTCTTCGCGCGGAGCGATGCATAGACCGGCGGATCGACCGTCTGGTCCCCCTGATTGTAATCGAGGTACGCGAATGTCGTCGGGGACATCACCACTTCGTGTCCTTTTTGCGCCGCTTCTATTCCGCCTTTCATGCCGCGCCAGCTCATCACCGCGGCGGAAGGAGAGACGCCCCCTTCCAGGATCTCATCCCATCCGAGCAGCTTCTTGCCGTGCTTCTTCAGCATCGTCTCCAGCCGCGTGATGAAATATCCCTGCAGGTCCTCCACGTGGCGGATGTTCAGCTTCTTCATCAATGCCTGACAGCCCGGATCCTGCGCCCAGTATCCTTTGTATGCTTCATCCCCGCCCACATGGAAGTACGGACCGGGGAAGAGCGGTACGATCTCGGCAAAGACCTTCTCCAGGAATTCATACACACGCTCGTCGCTGGGATTGAGCGTGTTCTCGATGTTCATTTTGAATGTGCCGTTGGCGAACCAATCGGCGAAATCACTCCCCGGATTCACCCGCGTGTTCGTATCTTTCTTCGTGCTGAGCCAGGGATACGCTGCGATGGCCGCCATGCTGTGTCCCGGCAGATCGATCTCCGGTACGACAGTGATGTGATGCTGCGCCGCGTACTGCACGATCTCTTTGATCTGTTCTTGTGTGTAGAATCCGCCGTAGGTCGCCGCTTCGCCGGGCTGCGGGTCCAGCCGGGACCCGAACGTACCGGACCGTTCCACGCGCCAGGCACCAATGGAAGTGAGTTTCGGGTACGCTTTCACTTCGATCCGCCATCCGTTGTCGTCGGACAGATGCCAGTGGAACGTGTTGTACTTGTACCGCGCCATCTGCCGGATGAACATCTTCACATCCTCCACAGTGAAGAAGTGGCGACTCACATCGAGCATCAGACCGCGCCAGCCGAACCGCGGTTTGTCGACGATGGTTACAGAAGGGATGCTCCATTCTGTTGTAGCCAGCGTGCTTCCTTCAACTTCCGCAGGCATCAACTGCAGCAGCGTCTGCACGCCATAATACAGTCCTGCCGGCGCATTGGCAGAGAGTGTGATCCCGTCCGTCGTGACGGTGAGCAGGTATCCTTCATTGCCGATCCGTTTCTCCTTCTTCTCCAGCAGGATGAAACGGATCGGTCCGCTGCTGCCTGTTTGGACCGGCACCGTGAATCCCGCTGGTATGCTCAGTCGGTCCGAGAATTCCTTCGCGGCCGCCTGCGCCGCCGGAATATTGTACGAAACAACGGATGCTGCCGTGATGCGGTAGGAGCCGTTCTGCATCTGCATCTCGGCAGGGATCGGAATGAGCTGCTGGGCGAACGACGCCGCACTGAGAATGGTGAGAGAAAGGAGGAGAAGGAGTGAACGTGTTTTCATAGTGGAATAGTTTGATGAAATAAGTAGTCGATGTGTTGAACGCGGCGACCGTCACCGCTTATAAAAAGATTGTTTTAGGATTGCCGCACTGAGCGGAGTCTCCCGCCACGAAGTGGTCTCTTCGGGAAAGGGATGCCTTCGGTAGAAGTGCGGCGAGTCAAATGCAAATAACCTTGCGAAGGTTGTCCGGCAATCGAGTTGAAACCTTCGCAAGGTTTCAAACGGAGACAGTTACCGTCCCGTCTTCTTTTGCTCGTAATACTTCTGCAGCACAAAGAACGCCTTCTTCTTCTCCCCATTCTCGGAATAGAGTCCCTTGCGGTTCCATCCATCCTGGATCACCGGGAGTGGACGGCGCGGAGAACGGAAGTCGTTGAGGATCCACGGCGACATGCCGCTCAGTTGCGGGATGGTGCCGAGCATCCGGAGCGTCTTCTTGTACAGGTCCTCCTGATATTCCTCGGAGAAGCGCGTCAGCGTATCACCATGGAACCCGTACTTGGCATCAGCGCCGAACTCGGAGATGATCACCGGTTTCTGCTGTGTGATCTTCCATTGCACTTCCAGGCATTTGTCCGGCAGTCCGTCATACCAGCCGATGTATTGATTGAAGCTGAGGATGTCCACCGTCTCTGCGAACGGGTCGGTGATGCTCCGCGTGTTCGGTTCACCGGGCAGACCGCTCTGCTCAAGCGCCGCGCTGATCAAGCGTGTGCTGTCCAGTCCCCGCGCACGCGCCGCCAGCCGTCCGAGGAACGCATTCCGCACATCGCTGACCGGTGTTTCGTTCGCCATGGACCATATGATCGTCGACGCGCGGTTCCGGTCCCGCATGATCATCGCTTCCAATTGCGCTTCGGCGTTGCGGTACGTTGCCTCGTTGCGCCAGTCGATGGTCCAATAGACCGGGATCTCCTCCCATACCATCATCCCCATCGAGTCGGCCATCCGCACCATCTGTTCGTTGTGGGGATAGTGGGCGAGACGGACGAAATTACATCCCAGCTCCTTCGCGCGGGTCAACATTGTTACTGCATCCTCCCGCGTGTTCGCGCGTCCCTTGGTGAACGGACTCTCCTCATGGATCGAGATGCCGCGCAGGAAGACCTTTGTGCCGTTCAACAGGATGGAGGTGCCGGCCACGGTGATGGTCCGCAATCCGATGCGTTCGCGGAATGTATCGTCACTCGACCGGATGGTCACATCATACAATTTCGGATCGTCCGGTGACCAGTAACGGACGGCAGAGCGGAGGGGGAGAGAGAACATGGCTGTACCGGAGGGATCGGTGACAGCGGATGCGTCGATCTTCAGTTCCGGGATGGTGAGGCGGACCGTCTGTCCGGCAGCGTTCGCACCGTCCATTACCACCGACGCGCGGAGTCGTTTCGGGTCCTTCCGGTCAAGCTGCACCACTGCATCGCGGATGAACGTGCCGGGCGTTTCCGTCAGCCGCACATCGCGGGTGATACCGCCGTAATTCCACCAGTCAGTGTTCAGCGTCGGCACAGCATCTTTGGTCCGCTTGTTGTCCACCTTCACCACCATCGAGTTCCGCGTTGCGTTCAGCAGACCGGTCACCTCGAACGAGAACGGCGTGAATCCACCGATATGATGACCGAGTTTCTTCCCGTTCAGATAGACATCCGCACGGTAGTTCACGGCGCCGAAATGGAGGAATGTGCGGTTGGAAGGAGACGAGGGAGCATGATCGAACAGAGTGCGGTACCAGACCGTCCCTTCATAATAGAAGAGCCGTTCCTTCTGCGTATTCCAATCCCCCGGCACACGGAGCGAATCGGACCGTTCGAAATCGTATTCCAGCAGCTCGCTCTTATCGCGCGGCGCGGCATCGGAGAAATAGGCACTGCGGGATGGGTTCGGGGAAGCATCGTACGGTTCGTAGCGGTAATTATAGTAGCCGTTCTCGTACGGGTCGACGATGATGCGCCAGTGGCCGTTGAGTGAGTGGACCATCCTTGTTTCGACGGTACCGGGGTGTGGTCCTTGTGCATGGGAATGTTGTACAGAAAGACAGAACGCGATCAGCAGGAGGGCGATGATTCTCATGATCAATCCAGGAATAATTTTTCCATCCGTTTATCGGGAAGCAGCCACATCACCGCAACGATCTGATATGCCAATAGGCCGAACCAGATGTTGACGAAGGTGAGCGGAACGGCCAGAGCATAGACCACTACGGAGATCTTTCCCTTGTAGTCCTTGCCGAGGGCCACAGCGAGCTTTGAATCCTTCTCGTGGTTCCGGAGCAGCGTCAGTGTGAGGATGTAGTATGCAACGGCAGCGCAGAGCAGATTCATTCCGTACAGTGCCACCGGAACCTCCGCAAAATGATTCTCGCCCATCCATCCGGTGGTGAACGGGAAGAGGGAGAGCCAGAAGAGGAGATGCATGTTCGCCCAGAGGATCGGTCCGCGGACCTTCTGCACCACCTGCATCAGATGGTGGTGGTTGTTCCAATAGATGCCGACGTAGATGAAGCTGAGGATGTAACTCAGAAAGACCGGGAAGAGCGGTTCCAGCGCGGAGAGATCGGTCCCGTGGGGGACCTTCATTTCCAGCACCATGATCGTGATGATGATAGCGATGACGCCGTCACTGAATGCTTCCAATCGTCCTTTATGCATGATCCTCCGGTTGATCCATGGTTGGAGAAGAATTCAATAAGGCAAACACCGTCTGCCATATTCAAAACAATATTGCACGCTGTTACTGTACCCGCGATGCCTGCCCGCAATCTTTAACATTACGACTGATATGCGGGGGTCATCGCGGCGTAAAATTTGCAGATAACCTTGCAAAGGTTAACCGATCGATGTAAGACAACCTTCGCAAGGTTTCGAACGGCGGCAGTCACCGTATTCTCACTGTTTTGCCGTTACCGCCACCATCTTCTCCAGCACTTTCAGATCGACATCCTCCAGCCGTTTGATGTAGAGGCAGCCTTTGCCGGTGGTATGTTTCCCGAGTTTCTTCAATGCCGCCGTATGTGCGGACAGGTCCATGAAATAGAGCGACAAGTTCCCTTTGCGCGGGGAGAAGCCGATGCGGAACCATTCCACCTGGCGTCCGGTAGCAGGACTTGTATAGATCAGGTTCCCGAATCCGATCAGAGAGCTTCCCCACATCTTCGGCTTCTCGCCGCTCGCTTTCTGCATCATCTTCAGGATAACGAGGGCATCCCTCCGCTGCTGTTCATCCTTCAGCGCGCTGATGAACTCCTTCACATCCGCGGTTGTCTCTTTCGTTTTGATCTGCGCGAGTTTGGGCATGTGATCAAATTAAGTAATGAGGTACATCAGAACTGTTCAACAGAATGTTGGTGTGGTACACCATATCGAATTGTTCAACGATTTCATCGCCCGAAGATCCGGCATCTTCCGCCCAGTATTTATTCCAAGGCGGAATGCCGCCGTGGAGAAATATTTAGGCGGCACAGTATCCATCATCCAGTATCTCGCACCGTTCATCGTATCTCCTCGAATTCCCCCGCACTCTTGTTCTTCCGCACATTATCCCACGCGAAATAGCGCCCATTCATCGACACATACACACCCGGCGGGAGCGTCTGCACGAATGCCAATGCGCTGCCCAGATTGAAGAGTCCGTCCGAGCTGCCGAACTTGTAGGGGACCATCGCGCCGGTCAGTACGACGGTCTTGCCGGTGATGCGAGGTGCTAGATAACGCGCGGTCTCCACCATCGTATCGGTCCCATGGGTGATGACGAGCTTATCATCGGTGGCTGCCGCACATCGCTGTGCAATGGTTTCGCGGTGCGCGTCGGTCATTTCCAGGCTGTCGATCATCATCAGCGTCTCGGTCCGCACGCCGATGCGGGAGCGGCCGAGCGTGAGCATCTCGTTGAGATGGGTCTCCTTGAAGAAGAGGGTCCCGTTCAGTTCGTTGTATTCTTTATCGAAGGTGCCGCCGGTGACAAAAATGGTAATGGACATAGGGAGAATATTAAGCATCCGGATGAACGCGGAGGCGCTGAGACGCAGAGAATGATGGGACAATGTAACGGGAGATGGAGAGAATATCAACAGCCGGGAAGAGCAATTGACAATGAACAATGGACAATTAACAGCTGATCGAGGAAGAGGGAATGTATTGCCCAAAGGCGTCCAGAGTCGATGCGCAGGAAAAATCGCAGAAGAGCAAAGCATTCACCACAGAGAACACGGTAGACTAAGAGAAAATCAATGATGAATGGACCAAGGTCGATGCGTAATAAAAAAGAGGAACCTCGAAGACACAAAAAGCACGAAAGATTGCAAATAAAAGCACTCACGCCGAAACCGTGCATAAGCTCACCACCGAGAACACGGAGGGCAAAGAGAAACGGTGAGGAACGGAGCCGGCAGGTCGGCATTTATGCCGACACATTTTCAAACCATTACCACGGAGACACAGAGGTCACGGAGAAGTAAGGAAAAAACGGAGAATGATGAATGGTCCAAGGCCGATGCGCAAGAAAGATAGGAACCACGAAAACACAAAAACACGAAAGACAGTAAAAAAGCAATCAAAGCGAAAATGTTGACCGACTCTCCAGAGTCGGTCCAGCCGCATCTTTAGCTGGGATGGTGCAATCTCAAAATATCACCACAGTGACATAGAGGTCACAGAGAAGAAAGGAAAAAAGCACGGAGAATGATGAATGATCCAAGGTCGATGCGCAAGAAAGATAGGAACCACGAAAACACAAAAACACGAAAGAAAGTAAAAAAGCAATCAAAGCGAGAATGTTGACCGACTCTACAGAGTAGGTCCGCACGTATTAGTGACAGAGACCTTTAAGTTCAAGCCGAGTAACTGTCATCCCCGAAACCCCCGGATCGTCTTGAATGGGTTGTCGGGGATCCAGTATCGTATTCAATTTCGTAAACCAGCCCGTGACAGACAGGTCGCGTTTACGCGGACACCATACATAAACCCACCACACAGAACACGGAGGGCAAAGAGACGGTGACCGTCACACGACGAACAGGACAAAGCGCTCCTGAATTGCAGGCGTCCGTTATGAAAATTCTCACACCGCCATTTCTCTTCTTGCTGTAGAGAGAAAAATAGTTGAACTTACGCCGTGAAATAGTGTGAGAATCAATGGAAGGGAAAATCAACGTGACGAGTTGCGGATGCCGGGAGCCCCGGCATCGATGATGGAATAACGGACAAGACCCATCGGACAGCGCTCAGCGGTCCTATCGAACAGTGAGTAAAAATAATTGTGTCTGCCGGGGCGACGACCTCAGCATACATTCATTCTGCATCTGCCCTTCACAAGGCGTTCCGAAAACGGGAACGCCTTTTCTGTTTTAAATGATACAAGAACATCTGGTGAAATAATCGATGGTGAGGTATTCATCATCCTGATCGCAGCATCAACAGTCCGCCGAAATATAATTTCCGGACGAGACAATGCGAAGACGTTGTGCCTCTGGCATGCGTCATTCGAACAATTCAAAGGAGAGCAATATGAAAAGAATATCGTATCGGATCACAGCACTGCTATTGTTCGTACTAGGAATCTATGGGACCGCCAATGCCCAAATCACCGTGAGCGGAGCAGGATCGGATGTGAACGGAGTGTATACCGAGGATTGGAGCAACGAAGGGAAAGCGGCGTATCACCGCGCTGACGGTCAGAGGATCATGTTCTGGTCGTCCGACAATGTGTGGAAGATCGCCAATCTCAGCGGATGGGGTTTTTATTTCAACAGTGCCAATACGTCGCTTCCTCCCTCCGGCGGATGGCAGGTGGATGACTTGATCCCGGGAGTTGTTCCGGTGCCGACATTGGTCGGAACTGTGTTCTTCACTCCGCCGGCAACGGGGGACGGTTCTGTTGGATCCCCCTATCAGATCGCCACGCTCAGCGATCTGTATTGGATCGCACAGAACAGCTCAAGCTGGGACAAATATTTCATTCAGACGGCGGATATCGATGCATCGCCAACATCCACTTGGTCCGGCGGCGGATGGACTCCGATCGGGAATTGGCCGAATTCATTCACCGGCAGTTACGACGGGAACTTCCATACGATCCAATCGCTCTCTATCAACAGAGCTTCTGAAAATCAAGGACTGTTCGGAAGAATTCGCAGTATGGGCGGGGTCTACGATCTTGGTTTGACGAATGTGAATATCATTTCCCGGGAATTATCGGGAGCTCTTTCAGGAGATATCGGAGGGGGGATCACGGTGGATAATTGTTACAGCACAGGCAGCATCACAGAATCAGGGGTCGGGTATTGCGGTGGATTGATCGGCTATTCCAGCGATGCAACGATCATCAACAGCTATTCCGAATGCGTTATGACAAGTTCCTCTGGTTATCACGTTGGCGGGTTGATTGGATATGCAGAAGGAACAATTATTGAAGACTGCCGGACGACGGGAGATGTGGCGGGAGGCGACGCCGTTGGCGGATTGGTGGGAAGTTTAAAAGTGACCTCCGAGATCCGTCGCAGCTACAGTACGAGTGATGTGACGGGAACGGGATCGAACAGCGGAGGACTGGTGGGCGTTGTTGATTACAGTACAATTCTTACAAGTTTTAGCCGCGGAATGGTCAACGGAAAGATCAACGCGGGAGGCCTGGTTGGATACATCAACCAAGGCACCATCCGTAATTGTTACAGTCACTCCAACGTGACGATCATCAGTTCGTGGTGGGGGTGCGGCGGTTTGGTAGGGAATGCCGGGGGCCTCATCATAGAGGATTGTTACAGCATCGGCACCGTCACGGTCAGTGACGTCATCGAGACCGGGGGATTGCTCGGCTATCAATGGGAAACAACCATCAACACCTCATTTTGGGATACACAAACAAGCGGTACGGCGACCAGCGCCGGCGGGACGGGAAAGACAACCGCTGAAATGAAAAACATGTCGACATTCAACAACGCGGGATGGGATGGTTCCGTGTGGTTCAAGGATGACGGGGTCAACAACGACTACCCATATCTGGCGTGGGAGAATCCGTCCGGTTCACCGATGCCGGTGGAGATCCGCACGTTCACTGCTGTGAGGACAGGAGCGAATGCGGAATTGAAATGGATCACCGCAACAGAGAAGAACAATTTTGGCTTTGAGATAGAACGGAGAGCAACGGACAATTGGTGCAGAATCGGATTTGTTGAAGGGAATGGAACAACAAATGCACCGAGCGAATATTCCTATGACGACAAGCATCTCTCCGCGGGAAGATATTCGTACCGGCTGAAACAGGTCGACCGGGACGGGAACTTCACATACTCGCAGGAAGTGAATGTGGATATTTCTGCAGCACCGTCCGCGTTCGTTCTGCAGCAGAACTATCCCAATCCGTTCAATCCCGCGACAATGATCAGGTACCAAATTCCGGTGAGCGGTCATGTCACGCTGAATGTGTACGATGCGATAGGAAGGGAGGTCGCATCACTGGTGAATGAAGTGAAGGAGGCGGGCGCTTATTCAGTGATGTTCAACGGATCGGTGTTGTCGAGCGGCGTCTATGTATATACGCTTCGCGCAGGGACATTCACTGCATCGAAGATGCTCATGCTTATGAAGTGACCATTCAATAACTCACCACGGAGAAGAACAATGAACAATGAACAATGAACAATCAACGGCCGATCGAGGATGGGTGAACGTGCTGCCCGAAATTCGTCCAAGGTCGATGCGCAAGAAAAGATAGGAACCACGAAGACACAAAAAACACGAAAGAAAGTAAAAAAACATTCACAGCGGGAGTGTTGACCGACTCTCCAGAGTCGGTCCAGCCGCATCTTAAGTTGGAATGGTGCAATCTCAAAATATCACCACAGAAACACAGAGGTCACAGAGGAGAAAGGATAAAAGCACGGAGAATGAAGAATGGTCCAAGGTCGATGCACAGGCAAGAGGGTGAGCGTCTCCCCTTGCCTGTTTTTTTTCGGTGACGCTCACCTTCGTTGACCGACTCTCCAGAGTCGGTCCGAGTTACGGTGACGGTCACCATCACGTGTAACCTTCGCAAGGTTTTATTTCTTCTGCTCCAGCAATTCCCGCACTGCTTTCAGCTCCGCTTCCAGACGGTCCATCTGTTCGATGTGATTGGTCCAGACCTCGCTCCGTTTGATGGACTGCCGTTCCGCCATCTGCGCGGCGCGGACCACCTTGTCCATGAAATACCCGAAGCACCAGACGCCGAGGAACCCGAGCGGCACGATCACGATCAGCAGGGAGCGCAGGCGCGGGATGCCGAAGAAGATCTGCAGCTTGTCGCTGGCGGTGATGATGAGCAGCGTGAAATTGAGGATCACCAGGAACGATTGTCCCAGATCGAAACGGTATTTCTGTGCGAAGAAGACCTCGCGCCAGCGGGCCAAGCGGACGCGGAGCGGGGAGGGAGCGGATTGCGGCTGCATAGTGATTCTCCTAAGTGAGAGAGCGGGATGCTCGAACAATGAATAATGCTGAATTACCGCGCGGGATTCAATTCTTAATTCGCACCGCCTTGTCTGGTTTAGCTGTGTTCCAGGACAATCTCTGATTGAACGCGATACCAGACGGTGCTATATTCTTTCATTTTATTCCGCTCCTCCCGAGGTGTCCATGAACCGTTTCTGTACGATGGTGCTACTCTTCATTCTCTCATTGCAGAGCGCGTCTGCTCAACAACGCCCTTCAACCGAACCACGGAAAGCGAAGCGTACCGCAGCGTTCGTGGTGAACGCACCCGGCGAGTCCAATGCTTACGATGACCCGGATACTCCTACGGATGAATCGATGGACGGCATCTGTGAGGATGAGAATGGTAAATGTACCATCACCGCCGCAACGCAGGAGGCGGAATTCATGGAAGCGGCCGCCACCATCACATTCTCCGGCTCAATGTCGATCTCCCTCACTGAAGACGGCGGAACGGAGGGGGCGTATCTCGGCATGCTCCCCAGCGGATCGAAGATCCTTGCCGGAAACAATCAAGTGACCATCACCGGGACGCCTCTTGCCGGACCGCTTATACTTGAGGATAACAGTGAGGTCTCTGGCATCACCTTCAATAATGTCCCCATCACGATGATGAACGGGAACATCATCAAAGGCTGCACGTTCAATAATACCGGACCATACCCGATCGGCTTCCTTTCCATTGATGGGGTGAACAATATCATCGGCGGACCGAATCCGTCGGACAAAAATGTGTTCACGAACAGCAAGGCATATGCCATTACGATTGCACACTCGGGCGGGGATGGATTCAATCAGATCATCGGAAATACGATAGGCGGCGCGGGAGGAAATGAAGGCGGCATCGTGATTGCGGGGGATGCCGGCGAAGGAAAGAATCTGATCAAAGGAAACGTGATCTCCGGGAACCGATCCAACGGCATCAGTATCATGAGTTCTGATCACAATGAGATCCGGGACAACAAGATCGGCACGAATTCGGCCGGAACCTCCGCGCAGGGGAATTGGCAGAACGGCATCCT